>CAWUNT010000141.1:0-5883 GCA_963923405.1 uncultured bacterium
ATCGTCGGCAGCGTCAGATGTGTATAAGAGACAGCAACTCCCCAACAGGTCTACCAGATCGACATCACCACCCTCAGCACGTTCGACCTGCTGATGAGTTCCGTGGCGATGGTGCTGGCGTTGCACTACTGCAATGAGAAGAGGCTGCGCCTGTTCCAGTTCTGGACGGCAGTGGTCGCTATCGGTGGTTTGATCTTCCTGGGGTTCCAGTATCATGAATTCAGCACGTTCGTGTTGAAGGACGGACTCGGCCTTTCGACGAACATTTTCGGATCCAGCTTCTACCTGCTGACCGGATGCCACGGCGCGCACGTGACGATGGGTGTGATCTGGATGCTGGCAATCCTCGGCACATCGCTGGTCAAGGGCGAGAAGTGGTTCAATTCCACGATGGTTGAAGTGGCAGGCCTATACTGGCACTTCGTAGACGTGGTCTGGATCATCATCTTCACCGTCGTTTACCTGTTCGTTTACGTCTGAAAAAAGGGAGACAGAAGCCCATGAGCACGAATACTGCAGCCCACGGACACGGTGAGAAAGCCCACGCGTCGGTGATGCTTTACGTTGTTTTCGCGTTAGTCCTCTGTGTGATCACATACATCGAGTGGTGGATTTTCAAGCACCGCGAAAGTGTTGGAATCAGTCACCAGACGATGGTCGTCGCATTGATCATCCTTTCGCTAGTTAAGTTCGCCATGGTTTGCGGCTGGTACATGCACTTGCGTTATGACCACAAGTCGCTGACGGGCATGTTGATCGCCGGGATGATCATGGCTTCCGCGACATTCGGTGTGTTGCATGTCATCGTCCACCCGAAGGAGTGTGAGGCGATGAAGGGCGATTGCTTCAAGATTGGCCAGCCGGCCCCCGAATCGGCTCCAGAGGCGGCCCCGCCATCTGAGGCCGCGCCCGAGCATCAGTAAAGGTTTATTTCAGCTTGACCCGGGCCTTGCTCGGGGTACTTTGGGGCCTTCGGACATACCATTCCGGGGGCCCCAATTGTTTTTCCTGTTTGAAGACACCGCTTACGCCCACGACCTTTATGACCGACTTCCGGCGGATTCCTTCGTCGTCAAATGGGCGTGGGACCCGGCCCTCATCTTGTTCGTCATCATGGGCTGGCTATACTGGCGCGGGCTAAAGGCTTTCCGCGGCCCCCTGCCGGTCAAACCGTGGCAGATCGCCAGTTTTTACGCGGGGATTGTGGTCCTGATCGTCTCCCTGATTCCGCCGATCGATCCGTTGTCGGACCAGTTGTTCTTTGTCCACATGATCCAGCATCTTATGGTGACCAACATCGGCGTCCCGTTGATGATGCTCGGGGTGCCTTTCTTCATTGTCATCCGGGGGATTTCGCCGTGGACGCGCCGCCACGTCTACTTCCCTGTGATTCGTCAAAAACGCCTGATGGCGGTATTGAACTATTTCAGCCGGCCTCTGCCGGCCCTGATTTTGTTTCAGGCCAATTTTTTCTTCTGGCATGTGCCGTACTGGTACAACCTGGCCCTCCTCAACGACTGGTACCATCTGGTCCAGCACGGGACATTCTCGCTGACGTCAATCCTGCTGTGGCGCAACATCATCGACCCCCACCCGATGAAGGCCCCGTTGCCCCTGCCGGCACGGATCCTGTTTCTGGTCTCCATCATGGCCACCAGTGTCGGCCTGTCGGTGGCCCTGACCTTTGCCGACCGGGTCTGGTACGCCTATGAGGGCCGTCCGACGCCAGGGTGGTGGACTTGGGGTCATCACGTAGACCAGCACCTCGGTGGACTGATCATGTGGGTACCCGGGGAGTTCATGGATCTTATCGCGATGACTGCGGTTTTCTTTGTGTGGGTCCACCGGGAGCGGGTCAAGGAAGAGCGCCAGCGCCGTGAAATCGGCGAGCTTGCGCCAATTACCAATTGACAGTCTCGACCCTTGACCTTTATATCTGTTCGAACGTGGGGGCGTAGTTAAGTTGGTTATAACGCCGGCCTGTCACGCCGGAGGCCGCGGGTTCGAGTCCCGTCGCTCCCGCCACTTAAAATCAAGAAGCCCGGATCCGAGAGGATCCGGGTTTTTTGTTTTTTGCTTGTGCCAACTCGTCCCGGGACGAGTTGGGCGGGGGTCAGGCCAGTTTGGCGTCCAGGGTGATCCGGGCCTTGAACAGTTTGGACACCGGACAGCCTTCCTTCGCCTGGTTGGCCAGTTGCTGGAACTGGTCGTTGCTGATGCCCGGGACTTTTGCGCGCAGGACCAGCTGGGCCTCGACGACGGTCCAGTGGACGCCTTCTTTTTCCATCACGATGGTGGCCTTGGTGTTGAGCTCGTCAGGCGGGAACCCGGCGCCGGTCAGCATGAATGACAGGGCCATGTCAAAGCATCCGGCATGGGCCGCGGCGATCAGTTCCTCCGGGTTGGTGCCCTTGCCGTTCTCAAAACGCGTGTGGAACGAGTAGGGCGTGTCCTTGAGGGTGCCGCTCGGTGTGGTCAGGACGCCTTTGCCGTCCATTCCGGTGCCTTTCCAGACTGCGTGGGCTTCGCGTTTCAGCATGATGTTTCGCTCCTGTGAGTTGTGTTTTCGTGAACCCGGCGGATGCCGGGGGGAAATTTCTCGTTACGAGATCATATCATCACGGGGGGGAAGAGAGGATTCTTCGGGCTGCGCCCTCAGAATGACGGGGCGGCCTCAGAATGACGGGGGCTCGTCATCCTGAGCGAAGCGAAGGATCTTATTGGTAGAGGCTGAATTGCAGGAGGCCGCCGTCCCAGGGGCGCAGTTGTTTCTTCTTGAACGGGAAATCCGTCACGAGATGGTCGACATCCCAGTTGGCGAGGGCCCGGAAGGACCCCGTCAAAGTTGCCTTGTCGATGATGAGGTATTCGAGGCCGGTCTGGAATTTGACCTGTTCGATGGTTTGCTTTTCGATGGGATCAACGTCGCGGTTGCCGCGGCTGGCGACGAGGCCGAGGGTGCCACGGAAGTTGTTGCCGATGGAGCCCGTCCGGTCGGCGCGGAGGATGGCTTCCGCGCGTTCGAGCCGCGTGTTCTGGTCACTGCGGTCGAGGATGTCGTTGTGAAGTTGCGCGCCGGCAGTCCATCGCGATTCGTCAGGCATCAAGGCGGACCAGGTCACGTCGATGCGGTTGTAAGCGCGGGAGACATTGACGTCGTCAATGCCACCCCCCTGTGCATCGCGCGTCGCGTCGCCGTATGAGATCCGCTTTTCTTTCGCGACATGGTGCATGGCCCAGCGCCAGTTGGGACCGATGTCTCCCGTGGCGGTCAGCGAGCGTTTCGCGTAATCGCAAAAGTCGGTGCCGCGACGCAGTCGCGATGGCGTATCGATTTCGACATTGAATTTGCGCAGAGGGAGTCCGGTTTCGGGACGGCTGAAGCGCAGGCCCCACGAGTATGGTTTTGTGATCCAGCGGGCGTCACCGAGTTCTTTGGTGTTGTAGTAGTGATCCACGGACCAGAAGAAAACCTCGGCAAAATCGACGAGATTTTTGCGTCGCCCGATCGCGAGTCCCATGTCCGAAAACTTCTTGTCGGAGTCACTGTCAGTGATCAGGCTGGCTGCCAGGTGATTCTCGCGCCGGAACGGAAACGTCAGATCGAGTTCATTGTTGGATTCATATTCGTTGGCGGTGTCGAAGCGGTCGCGCTGCAGAAAAAGCCACAGCGGACTTTGGTCCGGGTTGGCCTCGAACCGGATCTGCTCGACGTAAAGAAACTTGTAGGCATTGAGGCTGCCCGCGGAGATCCGCGCCGCGGATCCGCCTGCGTCCCAGCGGTCCTCCCAGTCGCGCGTCCATGCGTACGAAGCGGCGTCGTTGAGCGCCTCGCCAGCCAGCGGCACATCTGACTCAAGGGCGGTGCATTCGTCCCTTGAGACCCTGGCCAGCGCGACATCAGTCAAATGGACCGATGAAAAGAGGAGAATTGAGTTTGTAATAAACCGAAATGATTGAAAAAAACAAAGAGGGCGGAAATTCACCATAAGTTTTCCATCCTGTAATCCGCTCCAAAGGGAATGAGTTTTCGGCAACGAAAAATCCTGTTCACTGATGCCCTCGACATGACGTCCACGGTAGTCCTTGGCTTTCCGATTCTTTTCTGGCTCATCGCGTGGGCGCAGCCGACATGGACGGAAGTCGCATGGATCGTGTTGGGCGCGTTGCCCCTTCATTTCATTCTCGTCCATACGGCGCTGAAACTCCATGAATCGAGAGGGGATGTCCGCCGTTTCCTGCGGGAATTCCGCGAGACGGGCGTGATGCCTGCCGGCTTGATGGACATGGATCCGCGCGTTGTCCGGTCCAGCCTTGATCGTTGGGCGTTCACGCGTACGGCGTGGATCACGATGGCGTTTTTCCTGCGTGACTTGCCATGCAATATCTATATCGCCGAAGTCATGGTTCCGCGATTGCCAAATCCGCACATCGGTTACTTGTTCCTGTATGTGGAGTGGGCAACCTACCTCGCGACAGCGACTGTCCTGATCTGGATCCAACAGAAGATCCTGGTCGCGAGGTTGCGCCGGGAATTGCTTGAGGCCGGTTTCGACCGGGGGATCAGGGATGACATCTGGAGTTGGCGCGTTGTGCAAGATCTCGGGCGGGTCGAGGTCGTCCTGTCCACCGTCGCAGTCATGTTCATTGTCAGCGCGACTTATGTCCTGCTGCATCCTGGCGTCGTGGGATGGCCGGAACAGACTGAAAAATACGGGATTGTCGTCGTCGCCGCAGGCGGGGCCGCGGCCATTTCGCTGTTGTGGCTGCGCCAGGCACGGATGCGGGATTATCTGACTGGCAAGATGGTCGATTACGAGCGCGAGATGCGGTGGACCCTGGACCGCGACATTGAGTTGCACCGGATGAGTTCTCTTGGGCAGATGGCGGGGCTGGTCATGCATGATTTGCTGGAGCAGCTCGCGACCATGAAACTTGCGAGCGAGTCCCTCGCGAGGGTTGCGGGGTCCGATGATGTGAACGCGCGGGGGATGAAAGTGGCCGTCACGCACATGGAAGAATTGCTGACCAGCATGCGGGCGAAGATCCGCGAACAAGGCGACGTGGGTGGACTTTCCGCCGACTTGTGTGATTGCGTGGGCTACGCGATGACGTTGTTGCGCGCCTCGGAGGGCTCGTTTGTCATCTCGAAGTGGGATTTCAAACTCGATCCGCAGTTGCGCGGGGTCCGGGTGGCGATGTTGCAAACAGACCTGGTCCAGATCATGACGAATCTCGGGTCAAATGCCATCCGTGCCATGCGGGATCTTGACGCCGGCGTGATCTCTTTGCATCTGGCGAGGCGCGAGGAGGGTTTTGTCACCCTGGCCATGAGTGACAACGGGAGTGGACTCAGCAAAGCGAGGTTCGGGCAGCTAACGGCGATCTCGCGCCTCGGGGACGACAGCGCGCAAATCAGGGAGGGCTTGGGTTTGCGGCTGGTCTGTCGTATGGTTGAGCGTGCCGGTGGCAAGGTTTCCGTCGACGAGGAATCAGGGCCCGGCGCGACAAAGATTTACATCAAACTGCCCCTGGCATGAATCCAATTGAATTCCTCTGAGAACAAAATCCCATACGGACTCGCCCCGATGGAAGGGGTGACGGACTGGCCGGCGCGAATCTGGTTTGCGCAGGCTTCGGCGCCGGATTTTCTGTGGACGCCATTTTTGCGGGTCACGGATACGTTTCCCGGACGTGAATTGCCGCGTCTCTGGTGTCCAGAACTGGAACGGGGCGCGCAGACTGACTCGAACCCAGGCGTGATTCCCCAGTTGATGGCGACCAACGCGGATGACTTCGCGCGCGTCGCGGAACAGGTTCTCGCGACTGGCGGACACGAGTGGGAGGACTTGAACTGCGGATGCCCGTCGCCGGTGGTGGTCG
>CAWUNT010000142.1:0-5864 GCA_963923405.1 uncultured bacterium
CTTGCCGGCAAGGGTATCGTCAAGGGCAATGACCTGGACCGGGCGAAGGGCGACGCTTCGTCGGCGCGGCGGGGATACGAGCAATCCCTGGCCCAGTTGGCGGACATCGAGGGCAAATTGAAAGAGGTTGACCAGAGACTTGCGGAGATCGCCCTGGTCTCGCCGCAGGACGGTTATGTCGCCCAGATGGTCGTCGACCCGCGCCAGATGACGGGCATCTACCGGGCAAGGTCGGGATCTGTCCTGATGCGTATTGACCGGCCAGGGACTTACTTGATGCAGGTCAAGATGGCGGACCGCGACTTCCTGCGACTCGGGGAATTTCCAGGGTGCGAAGTTCGATTGCCGTACACGAATCCGGTGCCTTGCGCGGTCCTTCCGCCAACAGGAATCCCCGAGAGGTCGGCGCAATCAGTGAGCGCCTTGTTTCCTGTATCGGCGAAATTCAATTTCGCCGCGCGCAATATCCCGATGGGTATCGAGGGGGTTTTAAAACTTTCGGCGGCGGCGGCGCAAAAACGCCTGCTGATCCCGTGGAACGCGGTCGAGGTCGAACCGGGCAAGACATTTGTGCGGAAAAAAGGCGCCGAAAAGGGCCAACGAACGGAAGTCAGCCTCGGGTGGCGTGATGGTTATCATGTCGAGGTTCTTGACGGTTTGAAAGAGGGCGAACTGGTCGAGGCCAAGGTCTGGCCACCGGTCAAAATAAAAATATGACGCTTTAAATATGACGCTCAGAATATGATGCGGGACGGGTTCCGATGATCGAGATGGCGGACATAAAAAAAGAATTCGTTCAGGGTGACGCGAAAATCCAGATCCTGAAGGGCATTCACTTGTTTGTCCCGAAGGGCGACTTCGTGTCGATCATGGGGCCGAGTGGATCGGGTAAATCCACGCTGGCATCGATTCTTGGATTTTTGTCGCGGCAGACTTCGGGGACTTTCAAACTAGAGGGCACGGACGTCGGCAAATTGTCGTCGGCGAGACTGGCCAATTTGCGCAACCGGACGATCGGTTACATCTTCCAGGATTTCAATTTGCTGGACGGGATGTCGGCGGCCGAGAACGTCGCGTTGCCTCTGGTATACGCCGGCGTCGGATACGGGGCGCGGCACAAGAAGGCCCTTGAGTGCCTCGCGAAGGTCGGCCTCGCGCACAAGGCGAACAACCGCCCGAATCAACTTTCCGGCGGGCAGAAACAACGCGTGGCGATCGCGCGGGCCCTCGTGAATGATCCGCAGATCCTGTTCGCCGACGAACCATGCGGGGCTCTTGATAAAAAAACCGGGATGGAAATCCTGGCGATCATGCAGACCCTGAACGCGGCGGGCCACACCATCGTCATGGTGACGCACTCGCCGCAGGACTCTCTTTATACGAAGAGGATCGTGCATCTCGTCGACGGGTTGATCGTGCGCGATGAACTGGTCGAGAAACCGGCCATCGCCATCAGCGAGTCGGCCAATGTCGAGGCGTCGACGCGCGAGCGGATGGTGTGGGACCTGGCGGCCGAGGTCCAGACCAAGGACCCGGTGATCCTGGAGAAATTGCTGAGTGTCCTGGAGAAGGCCAAGGATCACAGCGCGAAGTTCGGGGCGCCGTCAAGTATCGCGCGGTGGATCGAGGACGACCGCGCGGTGGCGGCGCTGGACAAGTTGCTGGACGAGCCAGAATGGTCGATCCGCGCGGAAGTCGTCAGGTCCCTCGCCAAAAAACCGGCGGCGCGGACGATTCCCCTGTTGTTGAGGGCGTCAGGCGACGTAAATCCCTGGGTGCGGTTCCTGGCGGTGGCGGAGATGCGTTTTCTCGACAACAAATGGTTGTTTGAGAATCACCGGGAACGGATCCTCGCCTTTACAACAGATGCGGACGAGCGCATTCGCGCGACAGTGATCAGGATCATCCAGGCTTGGGGCGATCCGGCGATGGATGATCTGTTGCTGGGGATGGCGCGCGACAAGGACGGGCGTGTGCGGGCGAACGCGATCGAGGCGTTGCAAATCCGCAAAGTGCCGGCGGAGAAGTTGGCGCCGGTCGCGGCGAACCTTGAAGATCCGCACAACCGGGCACGCGCCAACGCGGCGGTGGTCCTGTTCGACTCGATGCCTGACGCGTGCCTCGACGCCCTCGAGAAAATGGTGCGCGACAGCAATAACATGATGCGCATTTCGGCGGCTTGGGCCCTGGGGCGTTTTGATCACGAACGCGCGACAGGGATCCTTCTGGCCGCGGCGGCAGACGAGAAAGACGACAACGTCCGCAAGATCCTGACCAAGAGCCTTGCCGGCATCACCGACCGCATCACGGCAAAAATCAACGCCCAGGCCGGAGCCGAGGCGTTCGCCAGGGAAATCGACGCCCTCGCGGGTGGCGCGAAAACTGATCCGCGGTCGTAGAGGGCGGGGGGCGTGGGGGCCGGACGCGCTGGGTGAATAAAGTTGTGTGGTTAAAAAAAGGCCGGAAGACGTTGCTCTTCCGGCCTTGATTTTGTCTGTCCCCGGATCAAGTCCGGGTGTAGTGCACCCCTTAAGTACCGGACATCCTAACCAAGGTTGGCATCAACGCGCAGACGACGGAAATAGTTACTTTTCGCCATTGTTCATTGGGGGAAGAGAGGATCCTTCCCCTTCGCTGCGCTCAGGGTCAGGATGACGGGGGCTCAGGATGACGGTGTGCGTGTTGTGGATATCGTGTACAAGTCCCCGCGGTGTAGAGACTTTTTCGAAATAATTTTGGTGAATCACGCGACGCTGCGATGATGGCTTGTCGATAATTGACGCGACGCGAGTCATCGGGGGAAATCCGGTGTCGGGGCGTGGCATCTGCGGGTCAACGCATTGATTGGAGCAGCGAACATGGATTACGAAACTCCTCGTGGCGATAACGCGCGATCAGCCGGAGGCAAAGTGATGATGACAAACCTGACCAGGGACGAAGTGAAGGCCGCCATGCTGGAGGCTTTTGAAGAGAGCGCGTGGGCGCGAAGGGTCGAGCGATCCGAGCACGATATCAGCGAGTTGAAGCAGGACGTCGCTGTGCTCAAACAAGACGTCGCGGAGTTGAAGAAAGATGTCGCGGAGCTGAAGAAAGATGTCGCGGAATTGAAGAAAGACGTCGCGGAGTTGAAGAAAGACGTCGCGGAGTTGAAGCACGATGTTGCCGTGCTGAAGTACGATGTCGCCGTACTGAAATCAGAAATGGCTGCCGTGAAGGTACAGATGAACCGTATGTCGGTCCTGATGGAGGAGTTCAACGATAAGTTGACTGTCGCCCTGGAACTGCTCCAGCACTCTGTGAGTCTCATCCCTGCCGTCCGGAAGCATGATCTGCAAATCTCGGGGACGAAAACTGACGTCGAGGTTACGCAGACGATTCTGCAGGATCACATCCAGAACAAGAATATCCACGTCGCACCAAAGCGTGGGCGGAAAAAGAAATCATCGACAGCGACCGAGGGCGAATTGTGACCTTGTGGCGACACGGCCGGAGCCGAGGCGTTCGCCAGGGAAATCGACGCCCTCGCGGGTGGCACGATCAAGGCTGCTTAGTAACTCTGAAATTATTCCCATTTGATTGCGTCAACGTGAATAACGGCCCCGAATTGCGATTCCCCCCGATATACTGGACGTTACAAGTCGTAATAGTTTTCGTGATGGTCCTGCCCTGAACAACAACCGATGAATTCGACGGGGGACGAAATGTGGATCGATCCCGGAAGCTACCGAGTTTAAATGTGCCGACTTTGTTTGCGTCACACGTTTGAGGGTTGTTGAAGTTTGAGGCGGAGAAGCTAGTGCAATTTGCCGCGGTTGTTTGAATACAGCCAAACTCGGACAACAAACGATAACGTACATTGGGCGAACTACATGATGCTGGCCGGGCCATGTTATCGGCGCACGCACAGTAGGTCACCGCACCGAAACATGTCACGTTATCCGCGCCCGCTTGAACCTGCGCATTAGCGCTGGTAGCCACTCCCCCACCAAAAAGTACAACGATTAACGCCAATTTCCTCGCTTGGCTCTTCATTGTTAAACTCCTAAATAAAAAAAGAACGACTGATGTGAAGAGAGGATCGCAGCTTCGATTAATATTCTGAAGTGCCTTTTATAATCACCCGTTCTGATTGGGATTTCAATTAGGTTATTTGGTTGGCGCAGGAGAGGATCCTTCCCCTTCGCTGCGCTCAGGGTCAGGATGACGGGGGAGATCTGATTCCCGCCCGGCGCCGCTTATAACTTCTCGTTCATGCGGGCGACGGCGGAGGCCATCTCGGATTTGTAGGCGGCGAGTTTTTCGGCGATGGCCATGGCCTCGTCCGTGCGGGCGGAGGCCAGGATCTGGGCCGCAAGCACACCGGCGTTCCAGCCGCTGCCAATCGCGACAGTCGCCACGGGGACGCCCTTGGGCATCTGCACGATCGACAGCAGCGCGTCCTCGCCGCGCATGGAACCCACGGGACAGGGAACGCCGATGACCGGCACCGTGGTCTGGGCCGCCATCATCCCGGGAAGGTGCGCGGCGCCGCCAGCGCCGGCAATGATCACCCGGATCCCGCGCGAACGGGCGGAAGCGCCGTATTCGGCGACGAGACCGGGCGTCCTGTGGGCCGAAATGACGCGCATCTCACTCGAGACGCCGAATTTTTTCAGGGCGTCCGCCGATTGCTGCATCCACGCCAGATCGGTCTCACTTCCCATCACGATCCCGACGACCGGTAAATCACTCGCGTTCATGCGTTGTCCTTGCTGAATTGGTCGCCCTGAAATTGTCGCCGCGTTTCCTGGAGGGCCGCGAGGACTTCACCCCGGGCCTCGAAATCAGGAGTGTATCCGTTGACGTGACCAAGTTTTCGTCCCGGCGAACTTGTTTTCTTGCCGTACCAGTGAACCGAAGTCAGCGCCCGGGAATCTGGCGGCAGAACGTGTCCGGAGTCTGGCGTGACCGCAGGACCGAGGAGGTTTTGCATCGCGAAAAATCCGGGACCGGGTACCGTGTTGCCAAGGGGCAGGCCAAGGACCGCGCGCCAGTGATTCTGGAACTGGGAAACACAGTCCGCGTCTTGCGTATAATGCCCGCTGTTGTGGACACGCGGGGCGATCTCGTTGACGAGGAGTTCTCCATCACCGGGCGCCGCGGCGTCCGCGCCGGAGCCCGTATTCCGCGTAAGAAAAAACTCCACGGCATACACGCCGACCACGCCGAGCGCCGCGCCGATTTTCTCGCAGGCCGTCCGCGCCATCGTTTCGTAACGCGGATCAACGCCAAGGCGCGTCGCCGGGCCCATGACTTTCTCGCAGATGCCTCGCGATTGTTCGGAGATGACCAGTGGCCAGGTCTTGACCGTGCCATCGCGAGCGCGGACGGCCATCATCGCCAGTTCTTTCTGGAACGGGATTTTTTCCTCGACGAAAACCCGGATGCCGCGACTTGCGGCGAGATCCAGGAATTCCGCCGCGCGTGAGACGTCCCGCGCGCCGTCACCACAAAGGACAAGAACGCCTTTGCCGTCGTATCCCAGCGTCGCGAACTTCAAGACAACAGGTTTTGTGCCGTTTGCAGTTATGGTTTTGGCGTCAGCAGCTGGTTCGTGAAACGCGGCCGTCGGGATGCCGAGGGTACGGAGGAGTTTTTTTTGTTGAAGCTTGTCCTGAAGGACTCTGATGGCGGTCACCGGCGGGAACACCTTCGCCGCCAGTCCAGTCGCCTCAAGGGCGTCACAGTCGATGAACTCGCTCTCGATCACGGCCCCGTCGACTTGAGACAACAGCGCGCGGAGGTCTTCCTGGTTATTTACTTTGCCGGGCACTTGAAGTGGCGCCACTTGTCCGGCGGGACTGTCCGGGGTCGATGTCAAGACA
>CAWUNT010000143.1:0-5838 GCA_963923405.1 uncultured bacterium
GTATATGGGAATCCAGCGAGCTACGTTCCTGATCGACAAGGAAGGACGCGTCGCGTCCGTATGGCCGAAAGTCAAGGTTGACGGCCACACGGACGAGGTTTTGACTGCGATCGCGAGAATCTGACCAGATACCCGGTCAAGGTTCTCGCATCACAACAACGAAGCCGCCAGGGTTGCCAGCTCACTGCGCTCACCGCGTTGCAGAGTGATGTGGGCTGCGACCTTGGCATTCCTGAACCGTTCAATGACGTACGTCAATCCGTTGTTCTCCGAATCGATGTACGGATTGTCGATCTGGTAAGGATCCCCGGTCAGTACGATCTTGGTGCCTTCACCGGCACGCGTAAGGATCGTCTTGATCTCGTGCGGCGTAAGGTTCTGTGCCTCATCAACGACGAAGTATTGATGCGGCAATGAACGCCCACGGATGTATGTCAATGGCTCGACCTGAAGCATGCCTTGGTTGATGAGCTCCTGGTAACCTTTCCCGAACCGCTTGTGACGCCCCCCGGCTCCACCTCCGAGCAACAACTCCAGATTGTCAAAGATTGGCTGCATCCAAGGATTCAGTTTCTCGTCCAGGTCTCCGGGCAGGAAACCGAGGTCCTTCCCGAGCGGGAAAATGGGACGCGCGACCAGCAACTTGTGATACTCGTCCTCGTCAGTGGTCTTTGCCAGACCAGCCGCAATCGCCATCAGGGTTTTGCCTGTGCCTGCGCCACCGCTGAGCGTAACCAGCTTGATGTTGTCATCAAGGAGGGCCTCAAGCGCGAAGGTCTGCTCGATGTTCCGGGGATAAATACCCCACACACCCTCGGAGTGTGGCTCCAACATCCGGACCACTTCGCCCTGCGGGTCAAACACACCGTAAACGAACTGATTTGAATCGTCCTGGTCCTCGAGAATGACAAATTCATTGGGATACAAGTCTGTCACCGGCGCCTTCATCTCGCGACGGTTGTAAAACTCATTGATGGCCTGGGACGGAGCCTTCACGTTGCGATATCCCGAGTACAAGTGAGAGATATCAACCTTGTCTGCCTCGAAGTCCTCCGCGGCGATCCCGAACGCGTCGGCCTTGATGCGCAGGTTGGAGTCCTTGGTGATGATGCTGACCTTGCGCCCCTCGCCGAACTGTTTCTGCAAGGTCAGCGCGATCGAGAGGATGTGATTGTCCGTGTTGTCGGCCAGTACATCTGGAAGGACGTTCATGTTATGACCCAGATACACAAACAGGCTGCCTGACTCTTCCTTCTCGTCAAACAACCTGATGCCAGAAGAGAGGGTCCCCTTCTCCCGCAACCTGTCAAGGATCCTTGAGACCTCCCGCGCGTTTCGCCCGGTTTCACTCAGATCCTTCTTGAAAGTGTCCACTTCCTCGATGACTGAGATCGGGATGACGACGTCGTTGTCGTCGAACTTGAAAATGCTGTCAGGGTTGTTGAGAAGGATATTTGTATCGAGGATAAAGACTTTTTTCATAGACCTCGCCTTGGAGAATGAGACCGAAGGAACGAAGGCTGCCACATCCGCGTCAGTTGCCACCAATTATTGGTAAAAAGATAACACAATTGAATGATGCCTGTCATGGCAGCCTCATGCGATCCATGGTCCCCCATGGATGACAGGCCTCAAACCTTCCGATATCTTTAAATAAGGGGAATAGGCAATCCGCTTTGGGAGAACGCCCGGATGGCACCGAACGACAATCGCCGGACCGATCTGTACCCCTCCGGCACCCATGCCGGGGTCGATACCCTCCTCCATTCTTTCTCCGATTCCAGCAAATCATTGTTCAAACAGCGCAAGAGCTTGTTGACGTTCGCCGACTATCTCGCGCTCGTTCAAAAGTCCCCCCGCGCGCTCATCCGCAACAGCGCGACCTACTTGAGAGACGTTTTCGATCATTTTGGAACCTCTGGAGAACCCGCCGGTCGCTTCAAAATTTTCGACCTGGGAACGGAGAGGCATATCCCGATAATTGGGGGAGAGCCTGTACAGCGTGATTTTTACAATATCCTCCAGGCGTTCGTCAGGCAGGGCGTCACAAACAAGCTGATCATGCTGCACGGCCCGAACGGTTCAGCCAAGACCTCGACGATCGAATCAATCGCGCACGCCATGCAGGTATACAGTGAACTGGACGCCGGCGCCGTCTACCGCTTCAACTGGGTATTTCCGGTCGACAAGTCATCTTCGGCCAAGCTTCGTGGCGAGTCGGGACCTATCGGCTTTGCCAAGACTGCGGCCGAGGACTCAGGCCCCGCCTCCTACGCCCTTCTGGATGAATCCGAAATCGCGTCGAAACTCGTCTCTGAATTCAAGGAAAACCCGATATATCTCGTGCCAATGCCCATCAGGGAAACCTGGTTGCGCAACTGGATTTCATCGGTGGAGGGCTGCTCACCGGAGGACGTGGATCTGCCTCCGCACATTCTCCTGGGTGGACTCTCAAAAAGAAACCAGCAAATCTACGAGAACCTGCTCAACGCCTATGACGGGGACTCCGCGAAAGTTCTGCGCCACGTCCAGATCGAGCGGTTCTTCTATTCACGCCAATACCGCGTGGGAATCTCCACCGTCGAACCACAGATGTCGATGGACGCCCAGGAAAAGCAGCTGACGATGGACAAGAACCTCGCCAACCTGCCGGGAGTCCTGCAGAACATCCGTTTTTATGAGGCACAAGGCGAGCTCGTCGAGGCCAACCGCGGGATCCTGGAATTCTCCGACCTTTTGAAACGTCCGGTTGAGACGTTCAAGTACCTGCTCTCCACCATCGAAAGGGGGATGGTTTCGCTCCCCTCATCGACCGCACTGCTCGACGTCATCTTCGTCGCGACGAGCAATGAGAAGCATCTCGACGCGTTCAAGACCATTCCGGATTTCAGCTCATTCCGTGGACGTTTTGAGTTCATCAAAGTCCCTTACCTCTTGCGCCCATCGCAAGAAGCCCGCATTTACGAAACTGACCGGGCTGCCCTTCAGAAATCATACGAGATCCTGCCCCATACGATTGAAATGCTTTGCGTCTGGGCCGTCATGACGCGCCTCAAGCAACCCGATCCCGAGGTTTACGAAGCCCAGCTTCGCGGTTCCGTGGTCAAACTCGATCCACGCAACAAGATCAGGCTCTACGAGGGACAACCACTCAACGGCGTGAAATCGTCGGATGAGCATCAGTTGCATGACCTCCGCAACCAGATCATCTCCGAATCAACAGGGTCTGTTGTATATGAGGGGCGATTCGGCGCTTCACCGCGGGAAGTCAGGCAGATCCTTTACCGCGCTGCCCAGACTTCCCGGGACGGCATGGTTGGCCCAACGGATATCTTCCGTGAACTGGAGATCCTGGTGAAGGATCGTTCCGTATACGACTTTCTCCAGTTCGAACCGCGGGGCAAATACCACGATGCCCCACTTTTCGTGAAAATGATCCAGGATGAGTTCGCCGATATCTTCGAGAACGAGCTACTGACATCCTTGACCCTGGTAGAGGAACAGCAATACGAGCATCTGCTGCAGCGATACGTCGAGAATATCGTCGCCGAGATCAAGAAAGAAAAAATCTACAATCCGAAGACATCGTCCTATGAACCCGCCAACCAGAACCTGATGCGGGAGCTGGAAAAAGTATTGAGTGTCTCCGGAAACGTTGAAAAGCACCGCGAGAGTGTCCTCAACAGGGTCGCAGCGTGGAAAATCGAGAACCCGGCCGCGAAAATTGACATCGCGGCGATATTCCCTGACTTCCTGCGCAAGGCGCAGGATCACTATTACGAGGAAAAATCCAAGGTCATTGAGGCCGCGCAAAAGGCAATGCTCGCCATCGGTACTCCTGATGAGAAGTCTCTCTCGGACCATGACCGGTCCCTCGCGACGACTGGCTACACACAACTTGAGAAAAGGTTTGGATATTCACAGAGGGCCGCGCGTGCCAGCCTGAAATTTTTGCTGGCGAATCGAAAAGGCCGGCTCAAGAAGTAGTCAACTTCCAACCGGCCACATCAAAGCCCATGCCTTGCGCGTCCGCCGGAGCGCCTTGACTCCGGCCTCGCGGGCCTCAAATTCATCCATCTGGGTTACCTGATCAGGAACCACTGACCTCGGGATCAGGATACAGACACGTTTGTCGCCGACGAGACCACCATAAGCAACATGGTCCGCACGGAAATCGTTGATTCCAGCCTCGATAAACAACTCCGGCTCAGGAATCCGGACGGTACGCAAAGTCTTGCGGATCTTGTCCCACGCCAGCAAATCTGCCGGGAATTCCGGGGGCGGAAGGCTTCGCCCACCCGGGGAATCCGGGCCCTTGCCGCTCGCGGCATCTTTGCCCCCGGTCGTGCCCGGTGAATCGTCCGAACCCTTCGATCCAGCCTGGCCGCGCGGATTGATTGGTACGTCCGGCAACTGAATATACTCGCCCTCGTTGCCGGGGTCCGTGCGAACGGCGACGGGAATACCGAGCCTCCGCACTTCAGACATGGCTTCCTCGAACATCTTCTGTGCCTTCAGAAATGTCCCTTTCGACCGCTCCCACGCTCTCTTGAACCAGATGGATGCATCGAGAGGTTTCTGCCAGCGCATGTACGCGAGCCCGAGGTTGTAACCGAGACGCACCCAGTCCGAATCCTGGTCCGCGAAACGCAGTGCCGACCGGTAGTGATGGACGCCCTCTTCCATCCTGCCTTGCCGCACCATGATGACGCCGATCCCATTGAGCAACGCCACCAGTGAACCACCAAGATGGGCCGGATCCACTTCGCGCATGTGCCGTTCCATGTTCGTGGCGACTTCGAGGCCTGTCACAACACGCTCATCCTTGGGATCGATGGCGCTCGCCTCGGTAAACGTTTTTTTTGCCTCCGGCCCGCGCATCATGCGGATCTGCACATCACCAAGGAGGCACAATCGTTCCAGGTTCCGGGGCGCCAGCAGCGCCGCCCGTTGCAGCAAAGTCCCCGCGGAATCGAGATCGCCAAGCGCGATCTTCTTGCGACCCAGCTCAATCAACGCCACCGCGCAATCAGGATCAAGGTTGATCAAGTCCTGAAGAAGTATGTCGGCCATCTTGTCCATCTGGCGGCGCTGCAAAAGACGGATTGCCGTAAAGTACACCGGAGCCGGACGCGGCGCGTCACGCAATCTCGACCTCAGGTTTTCCCACCGGTCATCGATGAAGTTCGCGCGCGGCACGAGAGCCTGGATCTCGGCCGCGAGACTGACGGCTTCCTTGTCAAAATAATCCCGCTCTCGAAACAGCTCGCCCAATTTCTTGAAAACATAATTCGCGTGGGAAGGCTTCTCGACCAGCGCAAGTAAAGGAAACTCGGCTGCCAGCCGGAAATCGCGCTTGTCGAGGAACCCCGAAAGCACGAGGACCGGGGTACGGTCGTACGCGACCTGGGCCCTGATCCGGTTCAACAGGGCCAGTCCACCAAAATCAGGAAGGCGCCAATCGAGGATGAAAGCATCCACGGCCGCGCCACTCGCGATGATCCTCGCCGCTGAAGCCCCGTCTTCAAAGGACATCACTTCCTTTGTGCCGACATCAAAGAACGCGCGTTCCAGCGCCATCAAGACAGGTCTCTCGTCATCAACAATGACGACCCTGCGTGGAATGCCGCCCAAAAGTTCCGCCGGCTCTTTAAGCGCGTCTTTTATTGTGTCAGTCGAATTCATCGCGTGCTGGCCTCAACTTCCTGCCGGCTGTCCAAGACGCTTCGCGACCAGGCCCTGCACGAGCTCCGGTTCCGCCTCATATGGTAGCGTAACATGTTGCCCGCCATCGTTCTCGCGGTTGAAATCCATGCAAGTTGCCATTGAATTGGGATT
>CAWUNT010000144.1:0-5833 GCA_963923405.1 uncultured bacterium
GAACTGGTCAAGATCGGACACGATCGCGGTGGCAAAATCAATTTCCTGGCCTTCTATGTCCGAAAGCAGGTTCAGCAGGTTGAGGTTAAAAAGACCAAAACACCTTGTAAAACAAGATGATGGGCCGTTGGCCGTCAGGCTGAAGCCCGTCGTTGACGTGCGGCATCCGCGGACGAACCCGCTGGCGCGCTGGTGCGCGTCTTTGATTTGCTGTCGGATGTCAGACCCGGCCACGCGTTCACCCAAGAAATTGTTCCGCCCGCTGCTTTTTGGATAGAAAACTTTTCGCGGGAAGCTTATGAAACAGGGTACTTATCGTCAAGTATATGCGCTGAATCGCGGGGGTAAACTTGCGTATCGATGGTGCCAAAATTCTGGTGACCGGGGCTGGGGGGTTCATCGGGTCACACCTGACGGAAGCACTCCTCGCACGGGGATGCGATGTCAGGGCATTCGTGCGTTACAATTCAGGCGGATCGTGGGGCTGGCTCGACGACCTTGAGCCGGCGCTGAAGCGCAAGCTGGATGTTTTCGCCGGCGATATCACAGATCCGCACGGATGCCAGAAGGCGATGGAAGGGGTGGATGTCGTGTTTCACCTCGCGGCGCTCATCGCGATCCCATACTCTTACCACAGTCCCGCCACCTATGTGGAAACCAACGTCAAAGGCACGCTGAATTTGCTTGAGGCCGCGCGTCGTGCGCAAGTCAAGCGTTTCGTCCAGACGTCAACAAGCGAAGTGTATGGTACCGCCCGATTCGTGCCGATAACGGAAGAGCACCCGGTTCATGGCCAGTCGCCTTATTCCGCGACCAAGATCGGTTCCGACCAGATCGCCGTCTCCTTCCACCGGTCCTTTGACTTTCCCGTTGTCATCGCCCGGCCGTTCAACACATACGGCCCAAGGCAGTCCGCGCGCGCCGTATTGCCGACAATCATTACGCAGCTCCTGGCTGGCAATCCCCGGCTGAGTCTCGGGGCTGTTCACCCGACCCGGGACTTCAATTATGTTTCGGATACCGTCTCCGGGTTCATCGCGCTTGCAGAGGCCGACAACGCTTTGGGTGAGGTGATCAATATCGCCAGCAACTTCGAAATATCGGTGGCGGATTCGATCAGGGTGATCGGAGAAGTGGTCGGGGTGACGCCTCACCTCGAGCTCGACGAATCCCGGGTTCGTCCCCAGAACAGTGAGGTCGACCGGTTGTGGGGGGACAACTCCAGAATTCTCCGCCTGACGGCGTGGAAGCCCCGGTACGCAGGTTTGGATGGATTCAGGAAGGGAATTTCCGAAACAGTAAAGTGGTTTGAGAAGCCGGACGCTCTCAAACGGTACCGCGCCGATCGCTATAATATTTGAGGTGAGGAAATGAAGGATTTTGAGATTGAGGGAAGAAAAATCGGTCCGGATTACGCGCCCTATGTGATCGCCGAAGTGGGAATCAATCACGAGGGCGAGTTTGACAAGGCGATCGAGCTGGTTGATGCCGCAGTACAGTCAGGCGCGGAGGTGGTGAAATTCCAGTGTCATATCACTGAGAAAGAGATGATTCCGACCGACATGACGCCCGGTCAGATCTCGAAAGAGAAACTGTGGGACATCATCAAGCGCTGCGAGTTGACTGAGGATGAAGAGCGCAAGGTTCAAGCGTACTGCAAGAAAAAAGGAATCACGTACCTGTCAACCCCGTTTTCCCGGGAGGCCGCGGACAGGTTGGACGCGATGGGCGTACCTGCCTTCAAGATCGGGTCGGGCGAGTGCAACAACGTTCCCTTGCTCGAGCACATTGCCAAAAAAGGCAAGCCGATCATTCTGTCCACCGGAATGAACGGGATCGACGCGATCAAGAAGTCGGTTGCCGCCATCAAGAAGTACAATGTCCCGCTGGCGTTGCTTCACTGCACGAGCATGTATCCGACGCCTTACAGCAAGGTTCGTCTTGGCGCGGTCACGCACTTGCAGAAAGAATTCCCGGAACTGCCGGTTGGCCTCAGCTGTCACTCCCTGGGTATCTGGACGGCTCTCGGAGCCGTGTCGCTCGGCGCGTCGGTCCTGGAGAAACATTTCACAATTTCCCGCGAATGGCCTGGCCCCGACACCGGCATTTCGATTGAGCCGCATGAACTCCGCGACTTGATCGAAGGCAGCAGGGCAATTTGGGAGGCCCGTGGTGGCACAAAGTCCATTCTGGCTGAGGAGAAGCCGGTCATCGACTTTGCCTACGCTACTGTTGTGACAATCAAGTCGATTCAGAAGGGTGAGGTTTTCAGCCACGACAATGTCTGGGTCAAGCGGCCCGGTACCGGCAGGATTCTGGCAAACCGCCTTGATGAGATTCTCGGCAAGCGTTCGACCAAGTCCTTGTCGTCGGATATTCATGTGAATCCAGAAGATGTCGAAGGTTTTACCCTGTAACAAGAGACGGACACTGCGCGATGGCGAAGGTTTGGGTGCTCGGTGGCGAGGGATTCATCGGAAGGGCGGTCTGTCGCCGCTTGTCCGAGGATGGCCATGAGGTCATTTCCTGCTCGGCGTCGGCCACTCGCGTCGAGAAAGTTCCGTCGCACGTCCGCCATCCCCGCACGCGCGTGCTCTTGATCCCGGGATACCGGGACCTGCGTCCGGACAAAGGGGACGTGTGTGTCCATCTTGCTGAGTCCAATTTGGCCTCTGCGCCGATGGAGGGGGCGGATTCGTCCCTGCTGGGGGACGGGAAATACCCTGACCCCGATGATCTCGTGAGATTGATCGAGTCAGCCGGGTTTGCGCAGGTTGTTTACGCGTCGAGCGCGGCGGTTTACGGGGATGTCTCAACCGAAGCGCGTCACGAGTCGGAGACCGTCGATCCGGGGTCTCCATACGCGCGGAGAAAGCATGCCAATGAGCTCCGGTTTCTGGAGTCTGGCTGCAGCGCTGTGCTGAGACTTGCCAACACGTACGGTCCGGGCATGTCAAAAGGCAATGTCCTGTCTGAGATCATCGAACAGGCGGGGCGAGGCGACTGCGTTGCCGTAAATGATCTCGCGCCCATCCGGGATTTCGTTCACGTCGAGGACGTGGCGAGGGCTTTTTCTGCGGCAATTTCCAGCCGGGCGAATGGGGTTTTCAATGTGTCGACCGGAAGTGGTACTTCGGTCGCGGACCTCGCCGCGATAATCCTGAAAATCATGGGGCGCAAAGACCTGCCTGTCACAACCCGGTCGCCCTTGATTCCTGGCCGGACCGGTACGGTGTCCGCGCGTGCGTCCGTGCTTGTGCTGTCGAACAAAAGAGCTGCTGAGATTCTTGACTGGAAACCTCGCGTGTCGCTTGAAGAGGGCATTGCGCGGATGGTTGGTGGAGGAGAGAGATCATGAAAAAAAGAACGGTAGCGGTATTCACGGGGAACAGGGCGGAATATGGTCTGCAATACCCCATTTTGAGGGCGATTTCGAAACATCCGGACCTGAACTACCAGTTGATGGTTTCCGGTGCTCATCTCGACCGGAACTTTGGCGCGACTCTCGAAGAAATCAAGAAAGACGGTTTTGACATTCATGCCGAAGTTGCCATCGACATGGACGCGGACAATCTCTATGCGACGGCCCAGGCAATTGGCACCGGTGTGCTTTCCGTATCGCGAGCCCTTGATCGCTTGAAGCCGGATGTCTTCGTCGTCTACGCGGACCGGTTTGAGGGGTTTGCGGCGATGATTGCCGGAACCCAGATGAGGATCCCTACGGCACATATTGAAGGCGGGGATGTCACGCAGGGCGGCGCACTTGATGACTCAGTCAGGCACGCGATGACGAAGCTTGCTCATTTGCATTTCACCACAAACGAGAATGCCGCCAACCGGATTCGCGTCATGGGGGAAGAGAGCTGGCGGGTTTTCAACGTAGGATTCCCGGCGATTGACCTGATAGCCGACGGGTTGTTCGCGTCTCCCGAGTCTCTCGTATCAAAATACAATCTGGACCTTGCGAGGCCTTTGGTTGTGTTCACTCAACATTCGGTTACGACGCAGTTCGAGGACGCGTTGGCCCAACTTGAGGGACCGTTGGAGGCGATGGAAATTCTGGCTCGCGAGGGTGTCCAGGTTGTCCTGACGTACCCGAACAACGACGCTGGAGGTCGGGTGATCGCGACGGAGCTCGAGCGATTCATGAAAAAGGGGTTGCCGAACGTCCAACTCCACAAGAGCCTCGGGCGATTCAATTACCACGGGCTGCTTGGGATATGCGGGCGTGGTCCGGCTGGAGGCGCCTGCGTTGGCAACTCCTCGAGCGGGATCAAGGAGACTCCCGCGTTCGGTTGCCCGGCAGTTGATATCGGGTCGCGCCAGGAAGGCAGGTTGGCTGGCGACAATGTCATCCACACCGGGTATGGGCGCGACGAGGTGTTGGCGGCGGTTCGCAGGGCAATTGGGGACACCTCGTTCCGCAAGATTTGTCGCGACGGGAAGAACCCGTATGGCGTTGGTGACGCTGGAAAGAAAATAGCGGATGTCCTTGCCACGATTCCATTGGATGGCAAGTTGATCACGAAACAAATGACGATTCCCTGATTTTCATCCGAGGCGTGTGTGAAAAAGAGTTGGGAAAAAAGCGTTACGTTGTCTGATGTCTCGATCCGGCAGGCGATGCAGGTCATCGATTCGGGTGGACGTCAGATGGCGTTTGTCGTGGATTCAAGCGGACGACTTTTGGGAACCCTCACAGACGGCGATGTGCGCCGGGCCTTGTTACGCGGGCAGTCTTTGGACGCGCCCGTGTCGGTGGCGATGAACCCCGATCCTGTCGTAAAGACACCGGATACGGATCCCGCTGATTTGCGGAAACAGATTGCCGGGCGCGGGGTGAGGCACACTCCATTGGTGGACAAGAACCGGGTGTTGACCGGGATTGAGGAAGTCGTCGGCGATTCCAAGTCGGTGTCTGCCAAGCCGAATGCGGTTGTTATCATGGCTGGTGGACTCGGAAGCAGGTTGTTTCCCCTGACTCAAGACATACCGAAGCCAATGCTTCCCGTAGGGGGGCGCCCGATCCTCGAGACCATTGTTGCGAATTTTTCGGAGCAGGGGTTCGCCAAGGTTTTCTTGTCTGTGAATTACAAGCGCGATGTCATCGAGCGCCATTTCGGTGACGGAAGTCATTTTGGCGTTTCGGTGGAGTATTTACGGGAGGACACGCGGCTTGGTACGGCGGGGGCGTTGAGTCTTCTGCCGGAAATTCCTGACTGGCCTGTTATTGTGATGAATTGTGACGTGTTGACCAACGTCAAGTTTGACCGGATGCTTGATTTTCACAGAAAGCAGGGCGCGGCTGCCACCATGGCGGTGCGGGAATTTGACATGCAGGTCCCCTATGGCGTGGTCTCTGTCGATGAGCATTCGAGAATCCAGGCGATAGATGAAAAACCAACTCACCGGTTTTTCGTGAACGCCGGGATTTATGTTCTTTCGCCTGATGTTCTCCGTACCCTCAAGCCTGGAGTGCAGCTCGACATGCCGCAGCTTTTCCAGCAATTGAAAGATCGCGGGGACCATACCGCGGCTTTCCCTGTATGCGAGTATTGGATTGACGTCGGGCAGCGTCAGGATCTGGAACGGGCTGAGGGCGAATTCAGCAAGATTTTTGGCGCGATGTAGACGCAAGGGAGCGGAACTCATGGAATTCATGAACATGTCCAGGTGTCCCATTTGCCGCTCCGGCGATGTCCGGCAGATTTTTCAACCGGACAGCCGGGCGTTCGACAGGTTTCTCGATCTTAGCCGGAAAAAATACGCAGGTGTCATGGACGGATGGGTGGCTGTCTCTTATACACATCTCCGAGCCCACGAGACGCTACGC
>CAWUNT010000145.1:0-5806 GCA_963923405.1 uncultured bacterium
ACAAGGAGTATCGTCGGCAGCGTCAGATGTGTATAAGAGACAGTCTTTTGCGTGTCCGCCTCGCTCAAGTCGAGGCGATATTTATAGTAGTAAAATGCGAAGCTCGAGTTGATGTTGACGCCGATGGTGGCGATCAAATACGCCGCGAACAAAGTCAGGAAAGGTTTGTTGCGCAGAAGGGAGCGCAGACCTTCAAAGTGCGACGGCTGGCCTCCCGTGCTCTTGTTGAGTCCGTGCGCGGTGTCCCCGCCTGAATGGTTCGACGGGCGGTCCGCGCCACGCGTCGCGATGAAAGTGATCATGGCCGTGACAACGATCACCATCGCCACCATCGCCGCTGCCATGGCATGCGCGTCGCCGCGTTCCGGGGCGGCTGCTCCCGCCGCCGTCGCGCCACTGGACTGCGTCAAGATGATGCCGGGAACGATCGTTCCCAGAATGGCGCCGAGGTTCCCCGATATCAGCCGCCAGGCGTAAATCTCGGTGACCTCCTCCCGGTCCGGCGTCAGTTCACTACCCAGGGCGGCATGCGGGATCGCGATCACCGTGGTCGCGGTATTGACGAGCATGTAAGAGAGCAGCAGGAACCAGAACTTTCCCGACTGGGTCTCAAGATGCGGCGGTGAGAAAAGGTATACCAGCGAACCTGCCAGCAAGACGGATCCGATCGCGATGTACGGGCGACGCTTGCCAAACCGGCCGCGGGTGCGGTCGCTTATGGTCCCCATCAGTGGATCCGTGATCGCGTCCCAGACAATAGCGATCGCGGCCGCGTATCCCGCCAGTCTCGGTTCCAGTCCCGCGATGTCCGTGTAAAAAATCAGCAAATAAAGGCGGATCAGGACTTCACTCGCGGTCATTCCTGTTTCCGCGATTCCGTACCCGGCTTTCAATAGATGTTTGTTTGCCATGGCTGGAGCGGATCCTGACTGAATGAGATCACTGGATTTTCAGCGGGCGATCTCCGCGACCACCCGTTGGTCGTCCGCCGTTCCCCACTTCGCATCTGGACCTGCCGAGAATATCGCGAACAGGTTTCCTTTGACCTTGATGCGGAGTTCCGTGCCCCAGAAGTCCTTTGTCGCGTCGCCGCCGCCTTTCTTGCCGATGCCAACCAGGCGCCGGACCGTGTCCTTGAAGACGCGCGGATCGTCTATCCTGGGCGGGTTCTCGTCAATCATGGCAAGTTCAAGCGCGTGCGCCACGGTGGATATCCGCTGGTAATTGACCACACGCTCGATACTGTGCACAAATTCCTGAACCTTGTCGGACACGACTTCCTTTTTTTCGTACCCCTTGTAACCCATCGATCCCATCAGAGCCAAAGGCAACAGTCTTTCGATCATGACGCGGCCCTCCCCTGGCTGGTTTCCGGATTCATCGTTGGGTCACCTGATTGACGCATGGTCTCGTGGGACCTCAACTGGGCTTCGGTCATGTTACCCAGCAACAGCGCGACCACGGCGTTGTGGCTGCATGCGTCGAGGAAGTCTTTGCGGATCAGTTCATAACACGTCACATCGGTCGAGCACGTCACGGTCGCCGTGCGCGGTGAATTGTTCACGAGTGCTGTCGTCCCGATCAGGTGGCCCCGCGAGAGTTTCTCGGCCAGCACTTGCCCGTTGAGTGTTACCAGAACGTTGCCAGACTCGATCAAGTACGCGCAACTTGCCGTCGTGTCACCCTCGCGAATCATGATGTCTCCCGCCTTCGCCATGCGCGGCTGCATCGCCCGCGCCACCGCCATCGTCTGTGCCGGCGTCAGGTAGGAAAGGCCCTCGGATTCCTGAAGGAGTTTCACGACTCGCATCACATGAGTCAGTTCCTGCCGCTCGGTGGAGCCCTTCGGGAACACCGTCGAGAAGATGCTCTCAGGGATGGCCAGCACGACTCCCGGGGTCTCTGATTTCACCGTGGCCGAGCGTTGGCGGTCCTCCAGGAGAGCCAGTTCGCCAAAGGAGTCTCCCGGGTAGAGCCGCACGGTCGTCGCGACCTGGCCACTTTCGTCGCCCAGCTCGACGGTATATTCCCCCTCGAGAATCACATAGAACTCGGTACCGGCCTCGCCCTGTTGGATGACCACCTGGCCCGCGCGGGTCTGGTCAATCCGGGAACCCAGCGCGATTTGCATGAGTGTCGGGATTTCCTTCGTCGCGAAAATCGGCATCTCCCTCAGGGCGTTGCAGAGTGACTCAGGTGTCAACCGGTTTGTCAGGGCCAACAGGACTTTCGGACGCATGGCACGCAACGGGACCGACGCCAGGTTGAGGACGTTCTGGAAGGGGATTGCCGTCAACCGGATCACGCTGGAGATCGCGATGACTCCGAGCAGCAACAGCCAGATGGTGGCCGCGGCGGCATTCGCGACCTCAGTCGCGGTGAATTCGCCCCCGGCGATGGCCGCGACGCGATTACCCAGTTCGTAGATGGAAGAAACAAGGATTTCTGCGCCAAAGACGGTCAGGCCTCCGAGCCACGCGATCATCGTGGTGGCGAGGATGCTCTCGCTGATGCCTGCTTTCTGGTCAAAACGCAGCAGCCCCGCGCGCAGGAATTTGCGCGTGACCTGAAGCAGATTGTCGTGGCGCGACCAGGCCTCAAGGCACGCGACCAGTTGGCCGCGTTCCAATGGAGTGGTTTCGCGCAGACCGACCATCGCGAAGCCAAACGCGAGCGCGATCAGGGGCTGGTTGATTCCTCCGCTGGCCAGGGCGCCAAACCCGGCTCCGAGCCATGGCAGGGCCAGGAACGTCGCACGGAGGCGGATCTCTTGTTCACGCGTCAGCATGTCGGCGGAGTTCGTGTCGAAATCAGCCATCAGGAAAATCATCGCGCGGCGTTGAAACGACAAATGAGTCGGGGTCCTTAGTTGGCGTGGCAGGGCGCCCTCGATCATCGCGTTGGCGACGAGGCTGTAGATTGTCGAAGCGGCAAGAACCGCGAACCACAGCATTCCCAGCGCGACGGCCGGTGATTCCAGTTGGCGGATGACATTGTCGATGCTCAAGGTCGAACGTGTCACGGGGCTGTGAAACACCATGAGGATTCCGGTGACAACAACGATGGAGATCGCGGGATGGCCTGCGGCGGACATCAATGCCTCGTTCCACTGACGATATCCCTCGCTCGCGGTGGCCTCGAAATTCCGATGGGCACCGGTTTGTGCCTGCCCTTTCGTCTGGGTGGCGAGGCGCTCGATGCTTTTCATCAATTCGGGATCCGCCAACGGTTCGAGAAGGCCTTTGGCGTGAAGGCGCAGAATCAATTCAACGGTCGATTCGATGCTTTTCGTGCCGCCCGCGGAACCGAATTTGGATTGAAGCACGGCCTGGACGCCGCCAGTCCGGAGTTGTTCAAACAGGAAGGCTTCCTCGCGGGTCAAGTCGCAGACTTCGCCTCCGGCCCGGGCGCGGACGGCGAAAGCCGTTCCTGACGTGTCGCGCAACATGACGACGCAGGGGCGCATGTACGGAGTTCCAGACAGGACGAGTGGCCAGGGACTTGGCGACTGGATTGCCTGGGACGATCGAGTTGTCTGGGCTGGCGCTGTCACGATGTGGCCTTCTCCCGCCGGCTTCAAATAGGGGTTCTCTTTGTGATCGGAAGTTGCCCCCCGGACTGGAGAAAAGGAAAAAGGGAGCCGAGGCTCCCTTTCGATTACTCTAACGATTTCAGGATCTTAATGGTTTTACTTGGATCCGCCCACCTTCGCCGCGAACCAGAATCCGCCGGCATGGTGCCAAGGTTTGTGGTGATTCCCGCCGTCGCTGGTCATTTCGAGGTCGCCCAGGAAGTTGTCGATGCCTGAAGCGGACGTCATTCCCGCGAGATCCTCGGGTTTCTCAAACTGCTTCGTGTAGACGTCGCCCCAGTACTTGGCACCGTTGCTGCCGCGCAGGTATGAGCCGCGGTAGATCACGGCAAAGTTTTCAGGCGCTCCCGGAGGATTGACGAATACCACGTAGAACACGACCCTGTCGCCCTTGTGGACCGACTTGAATCCATGCGCGGTCAACGAATAATCGCCGCTGCGCAGGATGACGTCTCCCTGTCCGCGCGCCGGGACTTCCAGTGACGCTTCGCGCGTGATCAGTTCGCCCGACGGCATCTTGTAGAAAACGCCTCCATCGGCGACGACGCTGCCATTTCCACCGGTCGCGGCCAACGCGCTGTTTCCGGCGATCGCGATTGCCAGAGCGAAACTCCCGAAAATTCCCTTCAACATGGCTGTGCTCCTCATGATTATGCCTCCTTCGTGATGGCTGAGAGGATTCGTTGCTGCTCGATCGCGGTCAGGTTGTCCAGGCCGCGGAACGTTTCTGAGACGGTGTCAGAGTGTTGCTTCTCAACGCCGCGCATCATCATGCACAGGTGGCGCGCCTCAACGCGCACGGCAACCGCGCGGGGCGTGATGGCTTCCATCAGCGCGTCGGCCAGTTGCGTGGTGATCCGTTCCTGGACTTGCAGGCGGCGCGCGAACAATTCAATGATGCGCGGGATCTTCGACAGGCCGAGGATTTTGGTCCCCGGATAATAGGCCACCGTTGCCTTGCCCCAGAAGGGCAGCATGTGATGTTCGCACAGGCTGTAGAACTCGACGTCGCGAACCGTAACCAGTCCGGATCCTTCGCCCGCGAAAACTCCTTTGCCGATGACATCCGCGACCGATTTTCCGTACCCGTCGAGTAGGTGCCTCATCGCCTTGGCGAACCTCTCCGGGGTCCTTTCGACGCCTTCACGTAGCGGATCGTCGCCGGACGACCGGAGGATCATTTCAGCGGCTCTGGTCATTCCCTCGCGGTCGAACTGGCGACGCGTTTCCGGGGCAGCCTTGGCGGCAGAGAGCCGGGTTGACGGAAAATGGTCAGTGATTTCAATGAGTTTTTGGTCGTTTTCCAGGTCAAACACCGCTGCCTCCAGTCCCCGGTCGTGGGGGGTTTTACCAGCCCGGGAAATCTACACTTTCCCCTCATTTTGTCTAGAGATTGTCCGAACTATTTTAAAGAAGGTTAGACAAATAATGCCTTATGGCCTAATAATCTCAACTGACGTCTAACTATAACCCGAAAAGGTTAGACAAGAAAGGTTTCGCCGTATGGAACAGTTCAACATCAAGGCCGTCGTCAAATACTCCGGCATCAATGCCCACACCCTTCGAGCCTGGGAGAGGCGCTATGGGGTGATCAAGCCGGCCCGTGAGTCCAACGGACGCCGGATGTACACCCCGGAGGAGGCTGAACGCCTCAAGATGCTCGCCTCGCTTGTTGCCCACGGGCACGCGATCGGCAATCTGGCGCGCCTGACGGACGATGAACTCCGGTCGTTGCACCGCCGTCTTGTCAACGCTCCTGTCGGCGACGGACAGGAGGCGGGTCATTCCAGGCCGCTGAAACTCGTGACGACTCCGGAAGCCATTTCGGAAAGTTGCCAGCGCGTGCTCGACGTCTTGTCCAACTTCGAACTTGAAAAACTGCACAACGAATTGCTGCGGGCAAAAGCCCAGCATAGCGCGCGGTCCTTTGTCCTGGATGTCGCGTTGCCTTTGGTTGTTACGGTCGGCGAGCGCGTCCTCTCGCGCAAGATGTCTATCGCGCAGGAACACGCGCTGTCGGCCATCCTCCGTGTCCAGCTGGGTGACATCGTTTACTCCCTGCGCCGCGGCGTTGACCTCGAGGGGGTGTCCTCCGCACCCGGGAGTTTCAAGATCACGATGGCGGCCCAGGATGGCGACCTCCACGAATTCGGCATCCTGATGTCGGCTGTCTTGTGTGCCGTGTATGGGGTGCGCTGCCATTACCTGGGTCCG
>CAWUNT010000146.1:0-5792 GCA_963923405.1 uncultured bacterium
ATAGCGTAGCGTCTCGTGGGCTCGGAGATGTGTATAAGAGACAGGGTAGACACCGACGATCTGGGCTGCCAATGGCCATGGGCGTGTGGTTTTGAAAACGTCGCCCGCCCAGCAAAACGCTGCCGCTGGCAAGACCGCGGCCACCGCCGCCCGGACCGCTACACCGGGCCCTCCGGGGATCTTGCCCGAATGATAACGCAGCATGTTCCCGGTCCCGATCGCGACGATCATCGCCAGCCCGATCCAAGGCGCGAACGCGTTGAAATAGGGAGCTTGAATCGAGATGCGCTGGCCGTTCACGGCTTCGGTGACGATCGGAAAAACTGTCCCGATGAACACGACAGCGGCCAGGGTCAGCAGCAGGAACTGCGTCACGATCAGGGCCGACTCCCGCGAAACACCCCACACCTTGCCCGCGTCGGGAGGCAGGATGGACTGGGCGCGGAACGCGAACAACGTGAAACTGCCGACAAGAAGCGTCGCGATGAAAATCAGGTAATTGGGTCCGATGTTGCCGTCCGCGAAACTGTGCACCGACGTGATGATGCCAGAACGCGTGATGAACGTGCCGAAAAAACTGAAAAAGAAGGCCAGAATCGCGAGGATGATCCCCGAGCGTTTCAAATGGCCGAGTTTGTCCTGGACCACCATCGAGTGGAGCAACGATGTCGCCATGAGCCAGGGAAGGAAACTGGAATTCTCGACCGGGTCCCATGCCCAATATCCGGCCCAGCCAAGCTCAACGTAAGCCCAGTGGCCACCGAGGGCAATTCCTGCCGTGAGCATGCACCACGCGAACAATGTCCAGCGCCGGGTCGTTTTCAGCCAGCCTTCCGTGATGTCACCATAGGCCATGGCAGCGACGGAATAGGCAAAAGGAATGGCGAGAGCCGTGTAGCCGATGAAGAGCGTCGGAGGATGGATCGCCATGTATGGATTCTGCAGCAAGGGATTCTTTCCGAGGCCATTCGGCGGCGCCGGCAGCTGCATGACGAATGGATCGGAGTAACTGACCGACAAATACAACATCCAGCTGACAACACACAGGAGAGCCGCGCCGACCCAGGGCATGATGTGCTCGTTGTCACGATTGCCGGTCCACAAGGCGATGGTTGTGAAGACGGCCAGCAGCATCATCCAGAGAAAGTGCGATCCTTCGAGTGCCGACCAGAAGGTCGTGAACGTGTAAAAGGCCGGGAGGTCGTTGCTGGAATTGCGCCAGATGTACGCGATGGAATAATCGCGCGAGAACAAGGAGAGCCACATCACCGCGGCGGCAAGGACGATGAACAGTGCCGTCATGGTTGCCGCCATCCGCGCGGAACGATACAGGCGGCGATGGCGCATGAAAGCGGCCACGACATTCCCCGTCAGTCCGTAAACGGAAAAAACCAGCGCGAGCAGCAGAAAGATAAAACCAAGGTTCGCGGGCATGTCTCACCATTTGACGACCGGCGGGAGCGAGACAAAAATCGCCTCGGTGTTGCCGCCAGTCATGAGCCCGAACCGCGTTCCGCGGTCCCAGGCAAGGTTGAATTCAGCGTAACGGCCGCGCCAGTATAACTGGCCGTCCTTCTCTTCTTCCGTCCAGGGAGTGTTTTTGCGACGCTCCAGGATCCGCGGATAAATATCCGTGTAGGCATCCGTCACGGCCTTCATGAATCCAAGGCAGTGATCAAAGTCGCCTTCAAGGTAGTCAAAGAATATACCCCCCACCCCACGGATGGATTTCCGGTGCGGAATGTAGAAATACTCGTCGCACCACGCACGAAATCGCGTGTGGCAATCAGGCGCCCACGCAAGGCAGGCGTCTTCCATGGCACCGTGGAAATCCCGCGTGTCCTCACCGTACTCGATGAACGGCGTCAAGTCCGCGCCGCCACCGATCCAGAATTTATCGCCAACTTCCAGCAACCGCACGTTCATGTGAGCGATCGGCGCGTGGGGATTCGACATGTGGGTAATCGTCGAGATCCCGGCCGCGGAAAATGGCTTTCCCCGATGCTCCCCCTCGATCGCCGGATATTCCGGACCAGAAATGGAGGAGATATTCACGCCGGCCTTCTCGACGGTGGTCCCGCGCAGGACCGACATGGTGCCGCCTCCGCCTTCCGGACGTTGCCACGACTTCCGCTGGAAATTGGCTGTGCCATCAACGGATTCAAGCCGGGCCGCGAGGCGGTCGCGGGCATCTTCGAGAAACGCCCCGAGGCGTTGTTTTTGGGTTGGATCAAGTTTCATGCAGGGAGGTCATAGCACCTCCGTTAAAGGTGGACAATTCTTAAGGTTTCTAATAGAAATCCCTCGATTTCATACCCCACGGGGAACGCGACACGACCATGACCGTGCAAAGTGACATTCCTGCGACGCCAATCGCGACCCAAAAAGTGTTCATCAAAACACTGGGATGCAAGGTCAACACGTTTGACGGACACGCCATCGGGAACCAATTCCGGGCGAAAGGTTACACCGTGGTCGATTCGCCGGAGCAAGCCGATGTGACCGTGCTCAACACGTGCAGCGTCACGTCAGCCGCCGATCGCGAAGCGCGCTACCTGATCCGGCGTTACCGCCGGGAAAACCCTGAAACCCGGATGGTCGTGACGGGCTGTTACGCGCAAACGGACTCAGCCCGGCTGGCGGCCATGAAGGAAGTCGACTTTGTCGTCCCCAACGAGGCCAAGGACCGCCTGCTGGATTTTATCGGCACGGAAACCGCAGGCACCGACACTGGCCGCAAGGTCCCGGACGGGGTCAAGACCGTGAGCGAGAACCGCCAGTCTCACTTCAAGTCCTCTCTTGTACTTTTTGATGACGCATCATCGTCCCAGACGCGCGCGTTCGTGAAGATTCAAGATGGCTGCAACGGGTTTTGCGCCTACTGCCTGATCCCCTATGCCCGCGGCGCGAGCCGCAGCGTCCAGGCGGAACAGGCGTTCAACGAAATCAAGCGCCTGATCGACGCCGGCACGCCGGAAATTGTCCTGACCGGGATCCACATAGGCGACTATGGACGTGATCTTGCGAGCTACGCCGGCGACGCGGAGCCGTTCGCGAACTTTGTCGAGTCGATCATGCGGATTCCAGGACTGCGGCGCCTTCGCATCTCCTCACTTGAGCCGGGAGAGCTCACGGGGGAACTTCTGGAAGTCCTGAAGCGTCACGAGGAAAAGTTCTGCCCGCACTTTCATCTGCCGCTGCAATCCGGCAATGACCGGATCCTCAAAGCGATGCGCCGGACTTATGACACAACCGGATACGAGGCCGCGGTCACAGCGGCGCGGGAATATTTCCCGGACGCCAGCTTTGGCGCTGACGTCATTCCCGGTTTCCCTGGCGAGACAGAGGAAGAGTTCGCGTCCACCATGGATTTCATTGAACGCGCCGGCTTGAGCTACCTTCATGTGTTCCCCTATTCCCTGCGCCCGAACACAGCCGCCGCAAAAATGCCGGGGCACTTGCCACAGGAAACCGTCAAGGATCGCGCGGCCCGCTTGCGCGCCCTGTCAGACAAGTTGGCCGCACGGTACGCGACACGTTTCATCGGCAAGCACGTCGACGTCCTGTGGGAAAAGGATGTGGATGAGGCGGGCCGGCGCTCGGGCCTCACGCGTAACTACTTGCAAGTTGTCTCGGCCAGTGGTGCCGGCGTCCCGGGCCAGCTTGAGGCCGGCATGAGCGGAATTTACCGGGTCAAAGGCTTTGTCGACTCGGGCAAGTTGCTCGTCCTTTGACCTTCGCGCGCCCGGCGCTCCCTGGAATGACATCGGAAAAACCCATGGCAGGCTCCTTGCAATCCCCAGCCGCGGGGGGGGAGCGACTCATGAGATTCCCGATAGCGCGAAAGTCCATCAGTGCTGGCGCGACATTCTGCGCTGGCTTCCTCACCTTGAGTGGCTCAATGACCGCGATGGCCGCGACGTGGCAATGCGCGGGCGATCTTGCGCCGGAAGGGCATCCGGACAAATCTGGATTTTACCTGTTCGAATCAACCACGAATGTGAACGAAGCGGGGAAAGGTACCCTGGGCTTCAATCTCTGCACGGACACACTGTGCGAGGTCGAAAGGCATTATCACGATCTCACGTGTAACAATGAGTCGCCGCAGCGGGAGGCATCCTGCGGCGAGACAGCGACGGACATGGCTGCCCAGGGCAGTTTCAGCGTAGAACTAGGACCATGTCGCATCGAGGACAGCCCGGCCATTGACTGCGCGACCGTCAAGTTTCTTCCACGATCGACACCCGTTAACCGGCCGGCTCCCGTTTTCATTGGAACACTGGAGTGCGACCGGCAAGATTGAACATCAACTGCCAAGCGATTTGATGCCGGTAAATTTCTCACCAAAACGGTCCCTGTGAAACACCCGCTCGGGTGGAAAACGGGGACTCAACTTGGTCGGTTCAGGTGCACGCCCGACGGGGATGATCAAGGGAACGCTGAAATGCCGGGGCAATCCAACAGCCTTTCTCACCCACCGTTCATCGAGACCCTCCATCGGACAAGTATCAAGCCCGTGCGCTGACGCGGCCAGCATGAACGTCTGGGCGGCAAGAGACGCCTGTTTCCACCCGTAACCCGCGAAACCAGCGGCACCAAACGGCACCATCGGCATCGGGCGCATGAGGCTCAAAGACCGTGTCCCGGCCCAGCGGATGAAATTGGCGACCCCATAAAATTCCCGGCCGAACACGGATTTGACCATGCGACGCAAGTAACTGGCATAAGACTCCGACCAGTGGCCGAGCTCCAGGGCGTGCGAGGCAGTGTCCTCAAAGTTCCGGTGCACATGCGTGTCCACAGCGAAGATGACCACGGCCGGGGCATCCTCGACCTGACGCTGGTTGAACGCGGCATGCCGCAATTTCTTCTTTGTCTCCGGATCGGTCACGACCACAGCAATCCATCCCTGGAGGTTGTATCCCGTCGGCGCCCTCTGGGTGATGGCGAGGATATCTTCAAGCACTCCTTCAGGAATCGGGGCACTGGTGAATCGACGGACAGACCGGCGCGCGAGGACAATGCGTTTCAGAGCCTCGACATCCGAAGGCTGGCAACCGTTTTCGACGGAGCCGGGTCGCATGATGGTCATCCCCCCAGGACCATGGCCCGAACGCCTTCAAGGGTCAGGGACTCGATCAACTCAAGGTCACAACGATGTGAAGTCAATTTCTTGAATCCCGCCATCACGGCGCGGCCATGCCCGCCTGTGAAAGCGACATGTGCGCTGGCCAGGTTCATGACAGCATCGCCAGACGAAAGGCCAAGACTTTGTTGCGCGGCCTCGATCATGAGCTGGATCGCGCCGGCTGTCATCGCGATGTCGCCGCCCAGGATAGCGCCCCTTGTGTCCGATCCCATGACTTTGGCGGAACCGATCTTCGCCGCCTGGTCAGACAAATCCGGCAGTGCCGGGGCCACCTCATGGAGCGAGCGCAACGCGGTTGTCACCCCGGGCATGATGATGCCGCCGCAATGCCGGCCCGCGAGTGTCACAACGTCAATGGTGGTCGCCGTACCGGCACTGACAATGACGCCGATCGACTTGTCGCTGCCACGCACGTTGGGTTCAGCGCGCGCGAGAAATCCCTCCATCGCCGCGACGCGATCGGCACCAATCTCGTCCCAGGAGTAGTCGCTACGCAATCTGGCAGGACGCTTGGAAACGGGGAGCACATGGATGCCGGCAGCCGCGGCTGCGCGGGTCAACAGCGCGAAGTTGTCTGAATTCACGGAAGCCGCGTGGCAAATAACCGGAAATTCCCGCGAACCTGTCGCAACGCGCGTCAGGA
>CAWUNT010000147.1:0-5679 GCA_963923405.1 uncultured bacterium
TATAAGAGACAGTTGTTGAGCTCGCTCTGTTCTCGTCCAAAGCTCCTTTGGGTCGCATTGGGGTTGGCTTGCTCATTCCCGCAGGCCGATATCATGAGGCTCGTCAAGAGACCGGCCGATATCAGCGTGATTGTTTTCCATGACTGACACATCATGCGTTTTGATTCGGCAGGTTCTTCGGCGAAACGTAACGAAAATTATTAAAGGCAAGAAGAACGGGTACTTGAAAAAAGAAAGCGGAGTACCTTTTGAGTACTCCGCCAGCGGCGATAACTTCAGGGGAGAGGATCCTTCGCTCCGCTCAGGATGACGGGAAGAGAGGATCCTTCGCTCCGCTCAGGATGACGGCCTATTCCTTGTCTGCCTTGCGCACGCTGCGCATGTTCGCCGGCAGGATCTTCTTGCGCAGGCGAATCGTCTTGGGCGTGACTTCGATCCATTCATCGTCGTCGATCCACTCGATGCAACGCTCGAGGCTCATTTTCTTGATGCCGTACAAGTTGGTCAAACCATCAGACCCGGTCGTGCGGATGTTGGTCAGTTTCTTCGGGAGTACCGCGTTGACGTTCAAGTCGTTTTCCTTCGCGCACTCACCGATGATCATGCCCTCGTAAACATCGACGCTCTCGTCAACAAACAGGACACCTCGTTCCTGGATCTTTGACAGGGCGTATTCCGTCGTCTTGCCGGCGCGATCGGCGATCAAGCAACCGGTGAACCGGTGGTGGATGGTACCGGTGTGGGGTTCATAACCCAGCGACTCGGAACTGATCAGGCCTGATCCGCGCGTCGCGGTCTTGTACATCGAGTTCGTGCCCAGCATCCCGCGCGTCGGGATCTTGAACGTAAGGCGCACGCGGGGCTCGCCATTGCCAATCGCGGCGGCGGCATCATAGGTCAGAAGTTCGCCTTTGCGCTGCTGGTACATCTTGGTGACTTCGCCGGCGCAGACTTCCGGCAGGTCGAGGAACATTTTTTCCATCGGCTCAAGGCGCACGCCATCGGCGTCCGTACGCATGAGGACGTTCGGGCGGCCGACCATGAATTCGTAGCCTTCACGACGCATTTTTTCGATCAGGATGCCGAACTGGAGCTCACCACGACCCAGGACATAGAACTGGTCCGCGGTTTCCGTGTCCTCAAAACGCAGGGCGACGTTGTTGCGGACTTCGTTCAGCAAACGCTGGCGCAGTTCGCGCGACTGGATCGCCTTGCCGTCGCGTCCGGAGTTTGGCGTCGTGTTGATGGAGAAGATCATGCGCATGGTCGGTTCCTCGACCTTGATGCGCGGAAGTGGCTCGGCATTTGGGCCGGCCAGGGTGTCACCAATCTCAAGATTCTCGCATCCGGCGATGAGACCGATGTCCCCCGCACGCAGTTCCTCAACCTCAACCTGCTTCATCCCTTCATAAGACAGCAGGCGGAAAACCTGGAATTTCTCGATGGTCGCGCTTCCGGCGGAATTGACGCCGTGGCGGATCAGGCCCTGGTTGCGTTTTGCGGTCCCGGCGCGCAGACGGCCGAGCGCGAGGTTTCCGAGGTAGTCTGAGTAGGCGATGTTTGAGACCAGCATCTGCAAATCCGCCGAGTCGTCGACGACCGGGGCCGGAATGGCGAGGATCTCGTCAAAGAGTGGTTTCAGCGTGCGCTCCCCGCCGCCTTCAAGAAATTGCGGGATGGCGTCGGCGTTCTTGGTGCACCAGCCTTGGCGGGCGCACGCGTAAATGATCGGGAAATCGCACTGCTCCTCAGACGCGCCGAGTTCGATGAACAGGTCGAACGCCTTGTCGACGCACTCGCTGATCATTGGACTGCCGATGGCTTCCGGGCGGTCTACCTTGTTGATGCACAGGACGATCTTCAGGTTTTTCTCGATGGCCTTCTGGAGGACGAAACGGGTCTGGGGCAGAGGGCCTTCCACGGCGTCAACCAGCAGGATCGCGCCGTCCACCATGTCCATGATGCGCTCGACTTCACCGCCGAAATCGGCGTGGCCCGGGGTGTCGACAACGTTGACTTTGACGTTGCCGAGGCGGAACGAGGCATTCTTGGCGGAAATCGTGATCCCGCGTTCCCGTTCTTGCGAGTCAGAGTCCATCATCCGTTCGTCGGTCACTTCGTGCGAGGCGAACGTGCCGGCCTGTTTCAGAAGATAATCCACGAGGGTCGTCTTGCCGTGGTCAACGTGGGCGATGATGCAGATGTTGCGCAGGGTGTCGACGGAGTGAGTCACAAATGGCTCCCGGGTATCTTGGCTATCAATGTTTTGTTGGACATGGTCCGAACGGCGAGCGGGATACTATGCGTAATTCAAGAAAAAGTCTAGTGTTTTTGGGCACGTACTGCCGCGACGATTTCGCGCGTGTAGGCCTCGATCTCCCTCATGAATTCAACGGCTTCGACCTCGCCCTTTTGAACCCGTGACAGTTGCAGTTCCAGGGCGGCAGTCAGGTCCGCCGAGGTCAGGCGGCTGGCGTTGAGGGCATCCAGGCAGGCGATCAGGGCCTTGCCTTTGGGCGTCGGCTCCAATTCCGGGGTCACATACCGGCGGTGCTTCAGGTTTTCGATGATTTCGGCCCGGGTGGCCGGCGTGCCAAGGCCATCGGCCGCCGTCAGTGCCGCGGCCAACTCCGGATCATCCACGTGACGCCCGGCAAACTGCATGAGGCGCAGCAAGGCAGCCTCGTCGATCGCCGGCGGCGGCCTGGTCGCGCCGGCTTCCAGTTTGGCGCCGGTCAACGGCAGGGATTCGTCACCGCTGGCGGCAACTTTCGCGGCGTCCGGATCGGCTTGCTTGCCGTAGGTCGCGAGCCAGCCTGGATCCGCCAGCACCTCCCGCGTGGTGGCGCGCAGGTGGAACCCCCCATCGGGCGACTTGACGCTGCCCTTGCGCTCGATCTTGACGTGACGCGCCGCGGACTGGAACGCTGCCAGGAAACGCCTCGCGACGACGTCGTACAAAAGGGCGTCGTCGTCCTTTTTCAAATTCGCGCCATGGGTCACACCGGATTTGAGTTTCCCGGTCGGGATGATCGCGAAGTGGTCGGAAACCTTGGAATCGTCGAATCGCTCTGTCTTGTACTTCAGGCCGTTATTCTTGAGGCGGACTGCCGCCTCGCGAAACGCTTCAAGTCCCGAGAGGCTGTCGATGATGTCATGAACCTTGCCCTCATAGTCAGACGGCAGGCACGGTGAGTCCGTTCGCGGATAGGTCAGGGTCTTGTGTTCCTCGTAACAGCGCTGCGCGGCTTCAAGGGTGCGCTTGGCGGTCCAGCCGTGTCGCTGGGCCATTGTTTGTTGCAAGGCTGTCAGGTGAAACAACGGCGGTGGCGCCTGGTCCCTCTTCGAGACTTTGCGTTTAAGAGAGGCGACGGCTCCCGCCTCCACCAGTTTCCCAAGTTCCGCGACGACTTTCTCGGCGATCGCCTGGTCAAAAAAGCGGTCTTCCTTCAATTCCGGCTGCAATTCAGACTTTTTAAACCCGGGATCGATTACATGCGCTTTCAGGACGCCACCGTCGTGATCGCGCAATTGCGTTTCCACGCGGTAATACGAAACTGGATTGAAATTCTGGATTTCGTGCCAGCGCCTCACGATGAGCGCCAGTGTCGGCGTTTGAACCCGTCCAGCCGGATACACTTCACGCGCGTCCGCGCTGTCACGCGGCACACCGCGTCGCATATAAAGCGTCAAGGCCCGTGTCGCGTTGAGGCCGATCAGCCAGTCTGACTTCGCGCGACAAGACGCCGCGTTCGCCAGGCCCTCGAATGACCCGGATGGCTTCAGCCTGCCGAAACCCTCGCGGATCGATTCCGGGGTCAACGACTGCAACCAGACACGCTCAACAGGTTTCACGGTCCGGCAGAACGCGAGAATCTCGCGGAATATCAACTCGCCTTCGCGCGCGGCGTCGCAAGCGTTGATGATCCCGGTGACATCGCCACGCTCGACCAGCGAGCGGATACGCTCCAGAAGGGGAATCACATCAGGCTTTGGCTTGATCCGGAATCGTTCCGGGATGATGGGCAGCAAGTGAAAGGACCACTGCTTGAAACGCGGATCAAAATCCTGCGGTTCGCACAACTCGAGCAAGTGCCCGCGTGCCGCCGTACAAACGTAGCGGTCGCTTTCCCAGACGTCTCGCGACGCCTGACGAAAACCGCCCAGCGCCGCGCAGATGTCACGCGCGACGCTGGGCTTTTCTGCGATGATCAGTTTCAAAGTTAACTGGCCTCAGGAAAGGTGCTGAGGCTTGAATCAGGCTTCGGCAGCCGGGGTTTCAGCAGCCGGGGCTTCAGCCTTGACCTTGACGGTGATCAGACCCTTGCCCGCGAGGATTTTGACCTTCTCGGCGCCGTTGATGAACTTGCGGCTGTTGCGGTCCATGACCGACCAGCGGCCAGAGCGCTTCTTGACGATTTTGAAAGTCTCTTTTGGGCCAGCAGCCTTTTTCGCGGCAGATTTCTTCTTCTCAGCCATTTTTTCTCCCGTTTCGTTGCTTCGCCAGTTGCTCATTTTGAGAATGCGTAACACAATGATTTACCGCAAGAATGGAGTCGCGTCCACCATTGAGCCCATTTGTCAGCCTGATCATCACCGTTGTCATCCCGTCCCTTGTTCTCGCGAAGGGCGGCCAGTACTCGTCCTTGTCGCCGCAGCAACTGCTCTTTATCGCCCTCGCCTTCCCGTTGACCGCGGGAATTTATGAATTCGTCCGTTTCAAGAAGGCAGATTTCATCTCGATCTTTGGCTTCGTGAGCACCCTCGCGACCGGCGGCCTTTCCCTGATGGAACTGACGACGTTCTGGTTTGCCGTGAAAGAGGCCACCATTCCGGGTCTGATCGGAGTGTTCGTGATCGCCACGGCCGGTGGATCGCAGCCCCTCGTTTACCAGTTTCTTTACAACGAAAAAGTCATCGACGTTCCGCGCGTTCACGCGATCCTTGTCGAACGCAACGCAGAGCAAGAATTCAAGGCCCTCATGAGATCGACGACGATGATTCTCGCCGGATCGTTTTTTCTCAGTTCTTTCCTGAATTTCACACTCGCGCGGATTTTGCTCAAAAGCCCGGCAGGCACCCCGGCATTCAACGAGGAATTAGGCCGCATGACCGCGCTGAGTTATCCGGTGATCGCGTTGCCATCGATGGCAGTCATGATTTTTGCCTTGCTGCGCCTCGTCCGCGAACTGCGCAAGCTGACTGGCCTCTCGTTCGAGGAAATCATCAAGACGCAACCGGCCCCGGATCACAAGAAATAGCGCGAAAACCACCCGGGCCAAATCGCCAGGACCCTGTCATCGCCTGTCAATTTCCGGAGACGCTCAACACCGCGTACCGGGCTGAACGGCTCAATGGTGGCTGTGCCGCCGTACTGCAAACATTCCATCATGTCCCACGGGCTGCGCAGGCAGTCTGACAACGATGGCCTGTCGGGTTCGTAACGGAGCACCGGATAAAGTTTTTCCGTGTCGAGGCCCGCCAGTTCTTTTGCCGTCCGGAAGGCATCGGGCAGTCCACCCAGTTCGTCGACAAGATCCAGTTTTTCGGCCTCGATCCCGGTATAGACGCGACCTTGGGCGATCTTGTCGACCTCCTCGACTTTCAAGTCGCGGCCTTCCGCTACTTTCGAAATGAATGTCTGGTAAACGTCGTCAATCGCCGCCGCGAGGATCGCTT
>CAWUNT010000148.1:0-5675 GCA_963923405.1 uncultured bacterium
CTCCGCGTTGGTCGGAGCCGGCAAACTTGCCCTCGGGCGCGCCGCGTTCCTGGTCCGCCGTCGCGGCGAGGCGATGCAGGCCGCCGTCCCGGCAGGCACTGGCGCCATGGCCGCTGTCATGGGCGTTGCCCCGGACGCGTTGCAAGCCCGCGCCGTGGAAATTTCCCGCCCTGGCTGCGTCGTTGAGGTCGTTAATTTCAACAGCCCGCAACAACTCGTCGTCGCCGGACACAAGGCGGCGGTCGAAGACCTCGTCAAGGCCCTCGAAGCAGACAAGGCCCGCTGCGTCATGCTGCCGGTCAGCGCGCCGTTTCATTCCTCATTGATGACCAAGGCACGCGAAGCGATGGAACCGCTGCTGCGGGATACGCCTCTTTGTGATTCGCCCGCGAAAGTCATCGCGAACCGCACCGGCAAGATTGAGAATCCCTACCAGATCCAGCATCTGATCGATCAGATCGACCACAGCGTGCTCTGGACCCAGACATTGGAGACCGCGGTCGCGGCTGGATGTTCCGACTTTGTCGAGATCGGCCCGGGCAAGGTCCTCGCTGGCCTGGCAAAGCGCCAGATCCCGAAAGAATCGCGCCTGATCCACACCGATGACATCAAGGCCGCGATTACTTCGCTGACTTGATTTTGTCGTTGAACGCCGTCATCCACGCCGGATTGAATTTCGCTTTCGCGTAAACAACCCCGACACGCATTTGCTTGAAAAGCTCTTGCGAGATTCTTTGCACGTCCTCAATCGTCACACGCTCCAGGTCAGCCGGCAGGTCATACAGCGGATCGGTGGATCCGTAATAGTTGTATGTCCCGAGCAATGCCCCCGCGATCCCGCCGTGTGTCTCCTGGGTCAAAAAATATGATGTGCTGAACACGACCTTGAACCGGTCCAGTTCGGCTTGCGTAAAGCTTTTCCGTTTCATTTTCTGAATGACGTTCGCTATCGCTTCCAGTGTTTCCTGGGGCTTTGAGGTCGAAACGGAGATGGACCCGATTCCCTTTCGCATCTGGACTTGCGCGGCGCCAACCCCGTACGACAGCGACTTGCGCGTACGCACCTCGTCCCAGAGTTCCTCGTTGAAAACCTCGAAGACGAGGCGGGACGCGACACTGTCCTTGCCCGCCGCGCCAATCGCCGGAAATTTGAACCGCATGTAAGCCGTTGGAATGTCGCGGTCCTCGATCGACAGGATATTTGCCGGATCGAAGGCCGGGTTCTCCACAGTCACCCCATCACGTCTCTTGCCTGACCATGATCCAAATGCCCTGCGAATGTCGGCCAGGACCACGTTGTCTTCCATGTCGGAAACAACGACGATCACGGGTGGCGGGCCAGCCATGAGGGACTTGTGATAGGTGATGATGTCATCACGCGTGAGTTTCCCAAGTTCACCGAGGGCTTCGTCGCGCAACAAACGGTACGGATGACCGGCCGGATAGTAGATGCGGTTGACGACATCGTTGGACCAGGATCCTGGATTCTCGGACATGGCCTTGAACGAAGCGACCATCCGTTCCTTCTGGATCTTCACATCCGTCGCGTCGAACGCCGGTTGTTTGACGACCGCGGCGAAGGCAGGGAAAGCCTCCTTCCAGTACGAACTCAACGACGTCATCGCGCAATTCGAGAACTCGATACCGCCGTCACAACCCATGGCGATCGAATAACGCTCGGTCAAGGCGTTGAGTTTTGCTTTCGGGAAACCTTTCGCGGCGCGCGCCATGACAGACATGGCCCAGTCACTCAAGACCTTGCGCCCGGCGGGCAATTGCGCGGAACCTGAGTCAAAGCCAACCGCGATACTCGTAATTCCGGAATCGGGGACACGACGCAGGATGACGGTGACACCTGAATCAAGAACCACCTTCGTCGTCGATTTCTTCTGGGCCTCGACGGATTCTTTTTTGACCAGATTGGCAGCGCCACTGGCGACCGCCGGCATCGCGACCAGAAGGGAGACCAACAGCGTCTTTTTCATTTCCGGACCTCCGCGAGGCCTGCCGAATTGTCGACGAGGCCAACCTTGCCCGCCGATTCCGGCGACATGAAAATGGAGCTGACATAGGGCTTTTTCACAAGCCACCGGGATACAAATCCCTGGACGTCGCTCATGCGAGTTGCCTGGAGGCGGTCAAGGTAGCCACTGTAATAATCAAGGCCGGTGATGGCCCACCAGAAGGCCAGCGATTTCGTGTACTCGGAGATCTTGTTCAACTCGAATTTGCGCTCGATCTGGAAACCGCGCTTCGCGTCTTCGAGTTGCTCCCGGGTGAAGTATCCCGGACGGCGCCACTCCGCGATCTCCTTCAGCAGCATGTCCCGGACTTCCTTGGCCTTGGCTGGCTGCATCGAGGCGAAGATTGAGAAATCGCCGGCGTCAGCCTGGGTGTAATAGCCAGCGCCCGCCGAGAACGTCAGGCCCGAGTCCACGAATTTTTTATAGAAGCGGCCGTTCTTGTGGCTCAGCATGCGACTGAGCAAATCAGCCGGGTACGTATCCTTTTGGTCGATGATCGCGCGTGGACCCGCAAAAGTGATCTGGACGTCCGAGTTCTCGACGTCCTTGCGTGTCATGACAAAGTCAGCCGGTTTGTGGATACCTTTGATCCCGGGACGGGCGACCGGTTTCCAGCCCGCGGGATTCGCCCACGAACCGAAGTGTTTCTCGACCAGGCCAGGCAACATCGCCCTGTCAAAATCACCTCCGACGAAAAGCGCGCAATTGCCGGGAGTGAAAACCTCGGACTTGATGCGCAACAATTGGTCGCGCGTCGCGGTTTCGATGACCTGCCTTTTTCCGAGAGCGTCCCGCCGGTACTCGTTGGGGCCATAGGTCAGGACGCGGGTCAGGTTGTAGCGATCGAATGATGGAGACGAGGCGTCACGATCATACTCGTCGAGGACGACGCGGCGCTCTTTCTCGAGCTCGCTCTGTTCCAACAATGGCGTCGCGATGGCGTCGCTCATGAACTGCAAACCCTCTTCAAGGTAGGCCGAGGGCAGCGTGAAGTAATACCGGACCACTTCGGCTGAAGTGTCACCGTTGAACATGATGCCGAGCTCGCGCACCCGGTTCATGAAGGCTTCCTGGTTTGGCAGGCGCTTGTTGCCTTTGAAAAACATGTGTTCCCAAAGGTGCGTCAGGCCGTTGATGTCCAGCGTCTCGGTCATCGCGCCAGCCTTGGCGGCGACAACGATGGTCGCCAGCGGGACCTTCGCGGACGGAACCATGACCAGTTCCAGTCCGTTACGCATCTTCGAGACAGAGAACGAAGGATCCCCGTTCTCGATCACCTGCGGGTTGGCCCTTGGGACGGGAGCCGGCGAAGCGCTTTTGGCGAGAGCCAGCGCCGAAAAAAAAGTCAGCGCGCCAGATAGCGCGACGCGCATTGTGGTGACCGTCATCCTTGACTCCCTCCACCGATCGATTCTTGTTTGCCGAGCGGGCGGCGCCCGCTTTCAAATGCTGTCCGCGATGATCTCCGAGATGTCCTTGACCGCGACTTCGTCGGCCTTGCCGTTCGCCTTGACGCCGTCGGTCATCATCGTCATGCAGAACGGGCACGCGACCGCCACTGTCTTCGCGCCCGTCTTGATGGCTTCCTCGGCGCGGTTGTTGTTCACGCGCGTGCCAAGGTGTTCTTCCATCCACATGCGTCCACCGCCGGCGCCGCAACAGAATCCTTGCTCGCGGCTGCGTGGCATCTCCGTCAACTTGACGTTGGGAACTGCCTCCAGCGCCTGGCGCGGACTTTCGTAAACTTCGTTATGGCGTCCAAGATAACACGAATCGTGATAGGTCATTTCCGGATTCGCCGCGTCGGCCGGAATGGCCGAAGGCTTGATCTTGCCAGACTTCACGAGATCCGTGATCAACTCCGAGTGATGCACAACCTCTGCCTGGAAACCAAAGTCCGGGTATTCGTTCTTGATCGTGTTGAAGCAGTGCGGACATCCCGTCACCACTTTCTTGACGTTGTACTTTTTCATCGTGCCGACATTTTCCTCGATCGCGGCGTTGGCAAGGTACTCGTTGCCGAGGCGTCTTGCCGTGTCACCGTTGCACTTCTCTTCCGTGCCGAGGATCGAGAAACTGACGCCAGCCGTCTGCATGATCTTGGCGATGGATCGCGAGACTTTCTTGTAACGCTCGTCATACGATCCCGCGCAACCGACCCAGAACAGGTACTCGACATCCTTTTTCTCGGCCATCGTCGTCACGCCGAGGCCCTTTGCCCAGTCCGCGCGCGTCGACGGGTTCATTGCCCACGGCGAGAAGTTGTTCTCGAGGTTCTTGAACGTGTTGGCGAGTTCCGGCGGGAACTGGCCCTCGGTCAGGGTCATGTAACGTCGCATGTCGACGATCGCCGGGATGTGCTCGATGAACAGCGGACAAGCCTCCATGCAAGCGCCGCAAGTCGTGCAGCTCCATAGTTCGTCGCGCGTCACGATGCCGTCGATCAGGGGACGCTGCTTGTCCTGGGGCAGGGTCGCGGCCTCGGTCACCGCTGTTTTCAGGTGTTTGATGATCAGGCGCGGATCCAGGGGCTTGCCCGTGTTTGCGGCCGGACACTGCGAGGTGCAACGACCGCACTCGACGCAGGTGTACCCGTCCAGAAGTTGCTTCCACGTGAAATCCTGGACCTTGCCGGCGCCGAACGATTCCGCGTCATCCTTGAATTCCATCGGGCGCAAGCGGCCGCGCGGCTTCAGCGAACGAAAGAAAATATTGGGCCACACCCAGACGAAGTGCTGGTGCTTTGAGTACGGGATGAAACTTGTGAACGTAAAGAGGATCGCGCAGTGGAACCACCAGAAACCGTGGGAAAACCCCTCCCAGCCCTCTGCAGACGAGACGCCGAACGCGTTGCCGAGAGTGCCGCCGAACAAGCGCGACATCGCCAAAGGCTCGCCCGGCAATCCGCCGGCCTCCGGCGAGACAAACGTCTTGCCACCCATGTAAATCAACGACGTCGTCACAAGACCAAGGATGAATGACAGGACGACGAGGGCATCGACCTTCGAGTCCTTGCCAAGGCCTTGCAACCGGGCCGGCGCGAAAAACAGGCGGCGGCTGATGGCCCAGACAATCGCGATGACGACCGCGAAGTTCGCGACGTCCTGCGTCATCAGATAGAAGCGCCAGACGGCGCCGTCGCCCAGGATCCACTGGAAACTGAAAGGCGAATAGATCCCGTGCAACAAAGTCTCGATCGTACCGATCGTCACCGTCACGAAACCCCAGAAGATGATCGCGTGCATGAGTCCCGGAAGGAATTCCTTGAACATCCTGGGCTGGATGAACCCGCCGACGACAACTCCATGGACGCGATCAGCGATCTTGTCCATGCGAACTTCCTCGGGAGCAGCGCCGATGTGGAACCACCGCCAGAGCTTGAGCACGTTGTAACCAAAAAAGCCAAAGACACCGGCCGCGACGATCGCGAAGAGGAAGTTCTGAACGGACACGGACAACCCCCATGAAGCGGGATGGGAACAGAGTTTCAACCCGTCAATTTTACAGGGAAGTTTGCGCCGTGTCGAGGCAAGAGACGTGCCCCGCGCCGATTCAAACGCGCTTGCGCAGGCTGCGGCGTGCCTCAAAAAGCATCATGTGGGTTTCGTACTGGACCCGGCCGGTGATCGCGTCGCCGTGGATCGAGGAGTA
>CAWUNT010000149.1:0-5672 GCA_963923405.1 uncultured bacterium
CCAGGATCTCCCGGGTTCCAAACAACCCGTTCGGACGCGTCAACATGAGGATAATCAGCACCAGGGAGTACACAATCATACGCAAGTCGACACCAACCAGACCCTGCAGACTGCGAAGAGCTTCGGGCATGATGGTCAAGAGTATCGCGGCCACTACGGAACCGCTGATGCTACCCATCCCCCCTAGAACAACCATGATCACGATCTCGAAGCTCTTGTTGAAGTTGAAAGTCTGTGGGGTAAGGATCTGGATTTCGTGAGCGTAAAGGCCGCCAGCTACCCCGGCAAAAAAAGCACCCATCGCGAACGCGCGCACTTTTGTCTGGGTCGTGTTGACGCCCATGGCTTCACCAGCAATTTCATCTTCCCGGACTGCCATGAGGCTGCGACCCTGAACAGAATTGACAACACGCCAGACGCAGAAGAGGGTCATGACAACCGCTGCGTAGACCCATCCAAAACTTGTATAGGGCGGGATATTATTCAGGCCGCTGGCGCCGCCAACGGAATCGGTGTTCATGATGACAACGCGGATGATCTCGCCAAAACCGAGCGTAACGATCGCAAGATAATCGCCCCGCAATCGCAAAGACGGCATCCCGACAAGGTATCCGGCAGCAGCCGCCGCGGCACCACCGGCAACAAGACCAAGGGGAAACACGAATTCCACGGGAATACCGGCCGCAGCCACATTATCACGGAAATACATGGTCAGGACCGATGCGACGTAACCACCAACTGCCATGAATCCGGCATGTCCAATCGAGAATTGGCCGGTGAATCCGTTGACCAGATTCAAGCTCACGGCGAGGATGATGTTGATGCCGCAAAAAATAAGGATCTTGAACCAGTAGTCACTGACAACACGCTCGAGGAGACTGCTTAAAGCAAAAGCGAGGATCAGCGCGGCCAACCAGCCGCCTGTTCTGAACATGGAATCGCGAAATTCGCGGGATGCTTCCAAGGACTTGTTCGTGACGTTTGCCACGACCTGCGATTCCGCAGCCATGCGCGCTTGTGAGCGAACACCTTCCATTCAAATGCCCCTAATCAAAAGCCCCAGACCAATTCATGTTCTCAAAAAAAATTTTTCTCAGACTTTCTCGGCGCGATGCACACCAAGCAAACCGCTCGGCTTGAACAACAGAATCAAGATCAAAATCGCGAAAGCAAGGGCGTCACGATACGTCGGCACCCAGTAACCAACGAGGAACTCCTCTGCCAGACCAAGGGTAAACGCTCCAAGCACCGCGCCAGTGACGTTGCCAATTCCCCCTAGAACGGCTGCTACAAATGCTTTCAACCCCGGCATTGTGCCCATCAGCGGTTCGATCTTGGGATAAATCAAACCAACAAGAACGCCCGCAGCACCTGCGAGTGCCGATCCGAGCATGAATGTCGCGGAAATGATGCGGTTGGTCGGGATTCCCATCAGGCTCGCAAGGTCATGATTGAAACTGACAGCGCGCATGGCGCGACCAAGTCGTGTCTTGAAGATGATGTATTGCAGCACGACCATGAGCACGATCGAGAGAACAAGGGCAATGACTTGCATCGGCTCAATCACCAATTCGCCACTGGTCCACGTGGAACCGTCAAGATTCAGGATTCCCGTCGGAAAAAACTGAGGATCGGACCCGAACACGAGTTGCCCGGTGTACTGGAGAAACAACGAAACTCCGACCGCGGTGATCAGAAGGTTGATACGAGGGCTCTTTCTCAAGGGGCGGTATGCCAAGCGTTCGATGAGAAACCCTGCTGCTGCGCATGTCGCCATGGCAGCCCCGAGGGCGATCAACAGGGATCCGATTCCAGGGTGTTCTTCCAGTTTGAGCCACTGGATCGTGTACATTCCGGCGAACGCGCCGAGCATGTAAATCTCACCATGCGCGAAATTGATCAGCTGCAGAATGCCGAACACCATCGTGTAACCGAGGGCAATCAGAGCGTAGATGCTGCCCAGGGACAAGGCGTTGATGACGTGCTGGATGAACTGGTCCATTGACGACCCCTGGATCTGCTGGATTCGGGCGGTACTACAAAAAAACAAGCGGCTTCACGCTTGCCCATGAGAGCTAAGCGTTTTTGGCCGCTTGGTCAAGTGTAACATCCCCGAATTGGTTGCTTTTTCAACCCGGGCGGATCGTTGACTCATAGACAAACGATCCGTTGACAACCTTCAGGACAACCGCCGGCTTCACCGCGTTACGCTGCTGGTCGATCGAAATCCTGCCCGTCACGCCCTGAAAATCCCTCGTGGCGGCCAAGGCAGCGCGAATATCCGCCGGGCTCAATGACTTCGCCCGCTTCATCGCGTCTGCGAGTACCATCGCCGCGTCGAATCCCATGGCAGCGAGGCCCGATGGAACTTCCTTGTATTCCTTGCGGTAGCGCTCGATGAAGGACTGGACGTGAGGAGACTTGTCTTCCGCCGAGTAGTGGTTGGAGAAGTAAGCGCCTTCAATTGCCTTGCCTCCGATCTGGAGCAATTTCGGTGAATCCCATCCATCGCCCCCAAGCAGCGGCACTTTGATGCCCAGACTGCGGGCCTGACGCGCGATCAGGCCAACTTCCGTGTAGTACCCGGGAACGAAGATGGCTTCTGGCTTGGCCGCGCGGATGGCGGTCAGCTGGGATTTGAAATCGATATCGCCTGCGCTGTAGCTCTGGTCGACGACAATTTCGCCACCCTGCTTTTTGAAGGTCTCGGTGAAAAACTTGGCCAGACCCACGCTGTAGTCATTCTTGACGTCACGAAGGATCGCCACCTTCTTCAGTTTCAAATTCTCGGCCGCGAACTTGGCCATCACGTAACCTTGAAATGGATCGATAAAACAGACGCGGAAGATATAGTCGCCGATGTCCGTAACCTTCGGATTTGTCGATGAGGGCGAGATCATGGGGATCTTGTTCTGCTGGGCAATTGGCGCCATGGCGAGGCTGCGGGAAGAAGCGACTTCGCCGATGATGGCAGTGACCTTGTCCTGCGTGATGAGACGTGTCACCGCGGTCGCGGCTTCTTCCGGTTTGCCTTGATCGTCGAGAAGGATGACCTGGAGTTTCTTGCCTTTGATCCCGCCAGTCGAGTTGATTTCCTTGACCGCAAGCTCGACACCCTGATGAGTCGCGACGCCGAAGGTTGCCTCGGAACCAGTGGTCGAACCAACTTCGCCGATCTTGATGACATCATTTGCCGCCTCGGCCGGATTCACGGGGACAATGGTGGCAACTGCAAAGCCAAGGGCAGCAAGGAATACGGGGGCTACGCGGCTCTTTTTCATCGCAAGAGGCTCCTTGAGGGGGGTTCGTCCGGAAAACCCCGGAAATCTAGACGTTGCCCAAAAAAGGGGCAACCTACCGTAATCATTGGGGCGAGGTTATCACGCGGCGATCAGACATGACAACGGAAGCTTATTTCATTTGTATTCTAATAAAATTCTGATAGGGTGACCCACGATAAGGGGTTTCGGTTAAACAACCCGTTGAAGCCGGAACCTAAAAACGACCCTGTATTTTGTTAGGTGATTTGTGGGCAAGAAACTTTATGTAGGCAACCTGCCGTACCGTACGACCGATGGCGACCTTCACCAGCTGTTCTCGCAAGCTGGCGCAGTTGAATCGGCCAAAGTAATCAGCGACCGCGAGACTGGCCGCAGCAAGGGCTTCGGTTTCGTCGAAATGTCGAGCGATGCAGACGCTGAAGAAGCAGTTCGTCGCTTCAACGGCTCGAACATGGACGGCCGCAAGATCAACGTCAACGAAGCTCGCCCGCAGGCACCTCGTGAGAGCCGTGGTTTTGACCGCGCTCCGCGGAGCCACCAGGACTACTGATCGCAAGTCCTGTTGATTTTTGATCAAGATCAGACCCGCAGCCCCAATGCTGCGGGTCTTTTTTTTGCATGGCGCTGACCATGATCTTTCAAGACCGGACAGATGCCGGCAAAAAACTTGGACAAAAACTCAGCAAACAAAAGATCGATCGCCCGATCCTTGTCGCACTACCTCGTGGCGGAATCCCGGTCGCAGCCGCGGCGTCCCAAGTTACCGGATGGCCACTAGCCGTGTTCGTCTCACGGAAACTACGTTGTCCCTGGCAACCTGAATTGGCCTTTGGCGCGGTCACCGAAAGCGGCCCTCCGTACTTCAACGTTCCTTTGATGGCTAGCCTCGGAATTGACCCCGAAACACGGGACCATGAAGTGGCAGTTCAGAGAGCGGAATGCTCACGTCGCCGGGAGTTATTCAGAGACTGCCAGATCCCTGGGGGAGACCTCAGCTTCACTCCAATTATCGTTGATGACGGTATCGCCACGGGAGCAACCATGATCGCGGCCGTGCACGCTTTGAAAGCATCTGGCTTCAAGCGAGTCCTGTGCGCGGTCCCGGTGAGTTCGCTGGAGGGCGGAAGCGAGATCGATGCGTCCAGTGACGGACTTGTCACTCTGGAGCGTCCCCCGGGGTTCATGAGTGTCGGTCAGTTCTATATCCATTTTCCCCAAACCAGCGATGAGGAGGCTATCGCTATCTGCAAACAGTCAAATATGTGTATCAAACCAGCGGGCCAGTAGTATCATTGCCGGATTCACAACCACCGGGCGAGGGGGAACATCCATGAACGCCGCGCACTTTCATCTCGTCATCAATCACTTCCCGGTTGTCCTGATGCTGGCCTCTGCCGCGATCGGCATTCATGCCTGGATCCGCAAATCAGCCCCCGCCAAAGGAATCGCTCTCGCCATGACCTTGGCGGCATCGTTATTCGCGCTTCCGACGTATTTTTCGGGAGAACCAGCCGCTGATTTCCTTGAAAACGCGGCAATCGTCAATGACATGCACATCGAGGAACACGAAGAAGCGGCAGAAAAAGCTGTCGTGGTCACTACCCTGACGGGAGTGGTCGCGGCGATCGCGTTCTCTCTTGCCTCCAGGAAATCAGTTCATTCTGACCGTGCTTTCCTTGCTACGATCGCGCTTGCTCTCGTCTCTACTGGGGCCCTGGGATGGACTGGCAGCAAGGGCGGTGTCATCCGCCACCCGGAAGTCAATGAACGCGCGTCAGGACCGACCGATGGCCCCCGTGTCAGCGGCCAGGGAGACGGATCCACTGAAGGGGCGGGAAACGACCTCGACGAGTCCGGGGATGCGGATGACGTTGAAACCGAATTCCAGGCCACGCCTGACCGGGGTCATTCGGAACACTGATCATCTGCTGGCATCGCACTTGCTGATCTCCCTGACGGAATCGAAGGGGAGGAAGGCACCGTGACCGCAAAAGACAACTCGACATTGCACGTATCAGTTTGGCTGGATCGACGCACAGCGCTGCTGTCCATCGAGGAGCGGGATATGAAGTCCCGGGATGGAACACCCAAGGTCACGCTTGAGAGATTCAAATCCGGCCTGGAACGAAAATCCCGGGCGACCGGTGGACGCCATGGCCATATCGCCTACCAGCACCAGACGGTTAGGCCGGCTATCAAGGAAGAGCGGCGCAAAGAGAAAGACTATCTCTCGTATTTGCACCATTTAATATCGCGCATCGAAGACAGTCCGCAGCACAGGACCATGTCCAGTTTAAAATTGGCTGGACCAGGCGAAACGAAAAAGGTCCTCGCCTCCGAACTCGCGAAAATACACCCGGAATGGCCTGCCCCAGAAATAAGCAACACGCA
>CAWUNT010000150.1:0-5656 GCA_963923405.1 uncultured bacterium
CGTGTTGATCAGCTGGTAGTCGTGGTCCGATTGGGTCATTGCTGGACTCGCGGTTTCAAGTTGGCGGTGCAGGGGCGATGCTGGGGCAAAGATCGCGAAGGATGCAGGAGTCGCATGCCGGCGTCTGAGCCTTGCACGTATATCTGCCATGAAGGATGAACCAATGATGGGCATCGGGCAAGAGGTGCGGGGGAATGACCTTGAGGAGTTCGAGCTCAGCTTTTTCGGGAGTGGCCTCGCGCTGCAGGCCGAGGCGGGCTGAGACGCGGAAGACGTGGGTGTCGACGGCGAGGACCGGTTCGCGGTAGATTTCGCCGAGGATCACGTTCGCGGTTTTGCGTCCGACGCCAGGCAGTGATTCGAGATCCGCGCGGGTGCGCGGTATCTTTCCGCCGAATTTTTCGAGGACAATTCCGCTCAGTTTGAAAACGTTTTTGGCCTTGGTCGGGGCGAGGCCGATGGTGCGGATTTTATCGAGGAGGCCGTCGGCGCCCATCGCGAGGACTGTTTCTGGCGTAAATCCGGCGTCGTAGAGGGGCTGCATGCACTTGTTGACACTTTTGTCCGTGGTTTGCGCAGAGAGCACAACGGAAACGAGCAGTTGGAACGGGGTACGGTAATATAATTCGCAGTGCGGGTCAGGATTTGCCTCGGCGAGGCGGGCGAGTTGTTTTTCTGCCAAGCTGCGGCGGCTGGTCAAAGAAAGGACCCGGGGGCTGTGCAGTCGAGGCGACTTCACAGGCGTCCGGGTCGTTTTGCGGGTAAGGGCTTTGGAGCCGCCCTTTTTGGGCGAATTCCTCTGGGATTTACTCGGAGACTTCAAGGGTCACGTCACCGTAAACCTTGCATTGGCAAGCGAGGCGCTCGTCTGGACGGGCTGCCATCGTCTCGAGGAAGTCCTTTTCATTGTCCTGCATAGGACTCAGGTGTTCGGCACCAGAGATTACTTTGACCATGCAGGCTCCGCAGGCTCCGTCACGGCAGCCGAACAGGATCGAGGTATCGTGATCCTCGCACATGTCGATCAAAGCGTATCCGTCGACAACGTCGATTGTTTTTTTATCGGTGGTGATGGTAACTTTTGGCATGAATAACACTCTTTAAAATTCGATTGCACGGACTATCTACTTTATGGCCAGGAAGTCAAGTCGAAAACCAGTCTCGCGTCCGGTTCGTGCCACCAAAAAAACGAATGGTGGCGGTAACTTACATGTATCTGAGTTGTTGCCTCTCCGTCCTTGGGTCAGAGATTCCCTGACAGCGGGACAGAAGTCGGGCGCGCGTGCGGGAGACCGTCACGGTCGAATCCTGATCGTACCGACGTCGGCTCAGCCCGGTGGCAATGCCGGGGCAGGCGGCAACGGAGGCGTGCATGCCCCCAAGGCCGGTGCTCAGAGTTGGTTGGCCGGGCACCTGGAAGGAGTTCCATCTTGGCAAAGGGAGTCGGCTCTGAAGACTTTGCCGGAGTCCGTGCTTCTGGCGGACGATGAGGGCCCGATCTGGGTCCTAATGCCGCGAGGAAATGGAGTATCGACTCAGGACGGCGCATTCTCGCCGTCGCATTACGGCCGCGCTCGCGACCTTGTCGGAGCGTGCGTCAATGGGTTCCGCGAATATAAATTAGAACGCGTCACGGTTACTGGATTCGGTTGCTCGCGTGATCACTGGTTGGGCGTGCTGGCTGGCCTTGATATTGGGGCATATCGTTTCGTTCAAGCAAATCAAAACGGTTCAGCTGCTTGCAAGTTGCCTGTTTTAAATTTGCCTGCAGAAGTGTCCAAGGATCAGTCGTTGGTAAGTGAGGCATCCGCAATAGCTTTGTCCGTGAACACAGCTCGCCACTTGGTTAATTTGCCTGCCAATGACTTGAACCCGGAAACATATTCAAAACTTGTTTCGGACATGTTCAAAGGATCTCGAACGACCTCGGTAAAGATTCTTGATGCTGCGGACCTAGCAAAAGAGCGGATGAATCTATTATTGGCTGTCGGCGGAGCATCACCGACCCTCCCAACTCTAGTCCACATACGCTATCGCCCTCTAAATTCGCCGCGGTCAAAGGCCTCGTCGGCGCCGATCGCATTCGTTGGCAAGGGGATCACCTTCGACACTGGTGGTCTCGATATCAAGCCATCGTCGGGAATGCGATGGATGAAAAAAGACATGGGTGGTTCGGCGACAACTGTTGGTCTCGCTCTCTACACTGAATTGACGCAACCAGATCGACCGTATGATTTCTATCTGGCGATTGCAGAAAACTCTGTCTCCTCCAAATCTATGCGTCCAGGCGACGTTTTCCGTGCGCGCAACGGTATGACTGTTGAGATTCACAATACCGATGCAGAAGGTCGGCTCGTGATGGCGGATGCTTTCGACTATGCCCTTACGCGCCCCGGTATCGATGAACCGTCAATGCTTATCGACACGTCTACATTGACTGGAGCCATGCGCGTCGCGGTCGGTCTGACGATATCAGGCATGTTCACGACCCATGATCATCTCGCGGAGGCTTGCATCGTTGCTGGCCAGCAAGCTGGAGACCCGTGCTGGCGCATGCCTCTCTTCGACGAATATAAAACGGCCCTCAAGTCCCATGCCGCCGATTTGTCCAATTGCTCGGACAGTTCCTTCGGCGGAGCGATCACAGCAGCCCTTTTTCTCGAGAAGTTTACGCGCGGAAAGCCCTGGATCCATTTCGACTACTACGCATGGACTGACCGCGCGTCAGGGGCGATGACCGAGCCCGGTGGCAACGGGCAAGCTCTGCAACTCCTGATCCGTCTATTGCCGAACCTGTAACCTTTCACCGCGAACACGGCCGGCTAATTCCCTGCACTCGTCCCGGAACGAGTTCAGTTTCTTCCCGACCTTTGCCCGGCCCACCGGCTCATCCAGGCTTTTCCGAATGCCTCGATCGCCGCCAATTTGTTGTGAAGCCGGCATCGTAAACGCAGGTTGTCAACTGTATCCCTCCCACCTGCCGCAACTGGAATCACGTGGTCATATTCCAACTTTCGCCGTTCGCTGCATCGATTTCCCAAAGCGTCCCGGAAAGTACATTGTCCATTATCTCGCCTCCAAACGAGGGCCTGCACAGAACGCGGTATTGCGGTCCTCTTTCCTTCCTGGCGCGCGTCGTCGAGATGTCCCGTAGATGCCTCGCCCGCCTGCAGGCGTTCCCGGTCAAGCCTTTCCAACGTTTTCTTGTTTCTCAATTCCGGATCCGTTTTTCCCTGCAACAGCGTCAGAGCCCTCCCGATCAACCGCCCCTTGCTTTCTCCCGGGTGCAGTTCCTCCAGCTTCACAAGGGTTTGATAAGTGTCATTGTCGATCGTGACGCAAAGACGTACCGCAGGATTACCTGCCGCCGCACTTCTGATACCCCAAACATCGCCATTGCCGTCGCCATCAGATCCTCCATCGTCATGCGCTACACCGGTCGCGCCTCCCATCGGCGCCCCGTCATCAAGAAATCTTTGATTTTCGACTCCAACAGCGCTGCTAACGACCGGCCCCTGCATGAACTTCACACAGTCATGCGCCGGCATCCTTGGTAGCGTTCCAGGAAACCGGATCGCGAGCATCTCCTCGATCTCCGCCTTTGACATTCGCTCTGCCTTTCTCAGCAACTCATCGCAGTTATCCTGATTCAAGTGCGCCGCCAGCAGACTAGCTCCCGTCAAATGCAGCCTTCCCGCCCTGATCGCCTCAATCAACCCCGGGAAGGCCCTCCCTTTGCGCGCTACTGTAATCCTCCGGTACGCGCCCGCCTCCGAGAAATTGAACTTCTCTCGCAACCATTTGAACAGCGACGGCACCGCCTCCTGCATATATAACTGCCTCGCGTCCACTTCCCCCAACAGCTCGAGCAACTCCGCCTGCGATGATCGCTCTGTCCTCACCCAGGCATTGAACAGCCGGCCCAGATCCGCGTCCGTCATTTTTTGAAATCTCGTTGTCACTTCTTCCACCGCCAATTCCTCCTCCGTGTCCCCGTTCTTACCGCTCCATCACGTCCCCGACTCGACATCTGACCACTCACACAGCCAACGGGTTTGCCAAACGCCACACCATCTCTCCCAGTGACATCTGATGTCCCGGCCAAGAAATACTCCTCGCGGGTTTGTTCGCCTGGGGCTCGCGGAGGTTTTCGCTGTTTCAACTAGTACTCCTGTAATCACCGGTATTAACAGGAGTAACCGAAGAAATTCAGGTTCAGCCGGCGTCGGGCGATCCAATTCAAAAAAGAGGAATAACGTGGAGGGTTCCCAAGTAATGCGAATCACTATCAACAAGATCATCCCCTCCGGTCATGGCTCGTTTGACGCCGGCCTGCTTGTTTCTTTCGTCCTCGCGGGTCTGCTTTCCGCTTGCGGGACACAAAAAGTTGATACCAAATCGGCCGATTTTTCGTCCCGCGCGTACTACACGGTAAAAGTCATCATTCCACCTGCCGACTCCGCGTCACTCCAACTCGGTGAGGGTGATGCCACGGTTTCGACTTACAATCTGGACGCGGACGGAAACCCAACGTCGACGTCTGGGCCAAATGAAGTCACTACGGTTTTAATCGAAGCTGACGAGTCCACTGGCGCGTCAGTGGTCTCAGTTGATATCGAGCCAAATTCCTTGACCATTGTCGAAGGCGGCGATGCGTCTGTCGTCATCGATCCGGTTCCGGAAGCCCTGACCGACCCTGGGTCCGGTGAGCCTGTCTCCACGGTTCAGGCACTGGCTCAACGTCAGTCGCCTCTCCCCGCGTTGGCACGCATCATGGTGCAATCAGGTTCCCTTTCAAACTGGTCCGCAAGTGCTTTTGAGGAGGTGCTTGGTGGATTGAAGCCAGACGATGTCGATGCCGATACATTGAAGCCGATTTTGGAAGCCACAGCCGAGAAGGTTGCCTCGATTCCGCGTGCCATCCGGTATCGTATGAACGCCGCGGTTCTCGCAGGAGCTCCCGATTTCGGAAAGATGATTGCGGATGGTCGTGTCGATGACCTGAAGACTGCTGCGGCGGTCAATCGCGCGGGTGTCGCGGACTCATTCCTCGGTAAACCTGAGATGCAGGATATTTCGAGTGAAACTGCGAATTTCTTCCGGAATCCTGCTGCCATCGTCAACGACAACCGGGTTCAGGCTCTCCTCGAGCAACACGACAACATAAAGGCCAGTATTGTGACGCAGGCCGCGAACGCGGCAGGAATCATGCTGCGCGTTCAGGATGGAACATTCAGGCCCGGCCCGGACCGGGCGTTTGATCCAGACAAAATGGCCTCGGTTCGTGAAACTGCCCAGACGATGGTCGCGGTCGCAATGGTTGCGTCGCCGACGAATCTAAGTTCGTTTCTTGACGCCGTCCGTCAGCAGGGCGCGTCAGCGGGTTCTTCTCCAATCAGCGTTGAGGCAATCGTTTCGGCCGCACAGACGCACGGCAATGTTGACTCCAGTACTTTGACAGCGGCTCGCACAAATGCGGCAAACTTCTTCCGGCCAGGAGGTAACTTCGATCCTGCCGCAATGCGTAACAACAGCGGTGGTGGGAACAGTGGTGGCGCTTCGGGCGGTGGCGGAATGGCGGGCGGCGGACCCGGCGGCTTTAGCCAAGGACCCGGCGGAGGCCATGGCTGACGGTTTTGTTGGGGACAGTTTCTCC
>CAWUNT010000151.1:0-5656 GCA_963923405.1 uncultured bacterium
CACGACCATCTCGGCAACCGACGCCAAGGGCCAGAACGCGACGTCACTGACGATCTCTGTCAAGGAATCGAATGGCGGCGGCGGCGGTGGTGGCGGCGGCGGTGAATGTCCGCTTCCGGATCCGCAGCTGTGCGAAATGATGTGTCTCTTCGACCCGACCCTTCCTTGGTGTCAATAAAGGGTGTCAATAAGAGGCGCGCTGATTGAAGATCCTTTGGCCCGGTGTCCCGCAAGGGGCACCTGACCTCCTCCAAGACCGGGGCCCGCACAGGATGTGCGGGCCTTGTCTTTTCTGTGTTTTACTTTCTACCAGTTCACGGTCGGATGACGTAACCGAGCGGGCCATTCAGCGTGCCAGTTCCCTCGCAGGCCTGGTCGAACGTGAGCCACTGCATGTTGTCATTGCATGACGCTTGTGGCGAATAGTTCTGGCAGTTGTAAACGCAACGGTAAATCGCGACAGCCCTGGATCCAAAACTGTTGGCGGAGATTTTCCAGACCGGACCTTCTTCCGTGTAGGGCGGATCGGGGCGTTCTCCCGGTTGCAAGTAGTAATGTTGGATTCCTGCCGGGCCCTGGAAGTACCAACGGCTGATGTCCTTGTCGCCTCCGGCGAGCGCGTAGAAGTAGATCCCGCTGCCTTCGACCGTGTAGCCCGCGTTGTCGCATTCCGCGCGATCGGTTGTGTAGATCCGGTTCATGTATTCCTTGCCGGGGGGGACCGGGGCCTGGCAGCGATACACCGGAATCAGTCTTTGGCAGTTGCCAGAAACAGAAGCATGGTCAGGCGGGCAATTGGCATCAGGCGCGCTTCCCGTGGTTGCCACGCCCGGTGTTCCTGTGGTCGACCCGGCGGTCGAACCGATGCTGCCTGGCGCGCCGGGTCCGCTCTGCGTCGCGGCATTGCTGTTTCCCGGGCCCGCCGAGGGCCCCGGTGGTTTGGGCGAACAGGCAGCGATGAGCCCGTGAAGTAAAATCAAAAATGGGACATGTTTTCGAAGCATTGCCGTGTTATCGGCAAAAATCCCGGAAACATTAGGGGAATTTTTTTAACCCAGGGAATTCAGAAGATTCCCGGCTTGATCAAACCACGGCCGTGAGCGCAGGGGAGGACCGTGGCACCCGGCATCATCAAGGTACCGGGCGACAATACCGCGTTGCATCCCGTCTGTGCGTTGTCGCCCATGATAGCCCCGAATTTTCGGAGGCCCGAGGCGACCGGGCGGCCGTCGGCCGGGTGGCGGAATTTAACTTCATCACCCTTTAGTTTCAGGTTCGCCAGTTTGGTGCCGGCACCGAGGTTCACGTTACGACCGAGAATCGAATCGCCGACATACGCGAAATGCGCGGCTTTGGCGTCATCCATCAGGACGCTGCCTTTCACTTCGCTGGTGTGCCCGACAACGGCGCGGGCTCCGACGTAAACGTTGCCGCGGATATACGCCCCGTGGCGAATTTCGGCGTCGGGTCCGATGAAACAGGGGCCCTGGATGTAGGCGGAAGGTTCAATGACCGCGCCTTCGGCGATAAACACCTTGCCGTGGATCCATGCGCCGGCGTGGACTTTGCCCTTGATGACCGGCTCTTCTCCGACTCCTGACCCGGTCAGTAATTCGTCCAGCCATCTGGCCAGATCCTTCCCCAGATAAGACATGGCGTCGGGAGAGGAAAATTTTGCGGACTGGAAAACTCCGTCCAAATTCACAAAGGTTTTCAGGGGAAGCTTGATGTCAGCCACGGTGTGGAACTCCCGGTTCAATCGCTCCAGGCAATCGTTGCCTAAAGGCCCGGTCAATTTTGCCGACCAGAAAGGAGCAGGTCCACAGGAAACGAGTGTGTTTTTGCAGGGAGCTTCCCGATGTTCGACGCCAACTCATTCAAGCGCGCCGTCAAGGATTGGATCAACAAGAACCCGGGAGGTTCCATCGACGAGTTGCGGGAGTTCTGTGAAGAACAGATCCCGACGGCCCAGTACGCTTCGTGGCAGTGGCTGATCGAGCAGACGACAAGCTGGTACGGCCACGTGTTGCGCCAGCGCGATTCGATGCGGTCATTCAGCGCGGATGACGAAGCTGACGCTGTCTGATCTCGCGGCGTTCCGGATTCCTGCCGGTCTCAGGCTCTTGCCTTGGGTGATTCGGTGAGTGTTCGGACGCGCAGGAAGTCACTCTCATCGACCTGGTCCAGCGCTTCCATGTCCTCAAATCCCAGATCCTTCACCCAATCGACATTCTGCATCTCTGGCAGCGGCGAGGCCACTTCGCGCCCGTCTTCTGTTTCATAGTATTCGTACGCTTCGAAGATGAACCCTTCCCGCGACATCCGGTAGTAATGGTACCCGTCACCATTGACGAGGCATCCGTCACGGGAGTCGCCGGTCCAGTATTCACGCATGTAAACGAAATCGGGGGAAACAGGGGTCATGTCATCCAGCCTCGCGCGGGATGCAACCCCCGCGTTACAGGTGATCGGGTGAAAACATGTGTCTGTATTCACCCATTATGACATGAAATCAGCCGTTGAGAGAGTGTCCGAACCGGTCGAAGCGAAGCTTCCACCAGCCGCCATCCCGGGGGCTGAAAATGCTCCAGATCACAAACATGGCCTTGCCGCGGACGTAATCAAGCGGGACATCGCCCCAGATGCGGGAGTCCGAGGAACTGTCCCGGTTGTCTCCGACGACAAAGACGAACCCTTCCGGTACGCGATGCGCCTTTTCTCCCGCCGGGTAATTGCTCGCGGGGCGGTAGGCCGTTGGCTTGTTGTGCATCACCCAGTGGTCGATGCCTTCGAGGTTTTCCCGGTAGAGGAGCTTGATGTCCTTGTCGTCCTCGATGTCGGTAAGGATCGACCGTTCCTTGTTTGAATCGGTAAGCAGCTGCGGCTTGCCGTTGACGTAAAGGATGTTGTCGACGACAGACACTTCGTCACCGCCGACGGCGACAACGCGCTTCACATAATCGATGTCCGGGTCATTCGGGAACTTGAAGACGATGATGTCGCCTCGCTTTGGGGTGCCCCAGCTGGCGACAACCCAATCCGTGAACGGGATTTTCATGTTGTAAGCCAGTTTCCAGGCCAGAAGGCGATCGCCGACCTTGATGGTCGGTTCCATGGACGCCGTCGGCACGTGATAGGGGGACGCGATCGACCAGCGGATCGCGAACACCGCCAAAAATATCAACGCAAACGAACGCAAGCTCTCGAAAGACCATGCGTTGTTGCGGTCTTTTGTGGTTTCTGCAGGGGTCTCGTTTGTGTTCATGGGCGCAGTCGTCTCGTTATTGGCTTCTGACATGTACTTCCCCGGTTTTGCCATGTGACAAGGCGGATAAGGCGGGAATGTAGCCTATTTACCCCCTCTGGTCCAGAAGGGCCCCGCCTAAAGCCCTTGTCGTCCGGGGCCGATGAGACTCTCATGAAGTTCATCTCGCTAAAAAACACGCTCGCGCTGGCGTCTGTCATATTGTTTCTGACGGCTTTTCCCGGGCCGGTGTATTCGTACACGGCCAGTAAAGTGGCATTTGAGGCGAGGCCTACCGGGATTTTCCGGGTTTATGTGACTTACACCGTCCCGGCGCTCAAGGAAGTTCGCGAGTCCTTTGTTGAGTTTACGAACCGCAAGGAAGCCGAGTCGTTTTATTATGACCTCCTGAACGGCGCTGATTTTTACCACACAGGCCCGAAACGCCGGGAGTTCAAGCAGTCAGCTCGCCAGCCCCGCCCCTGGTGAAGCATCTCCGGGGAAATCGGGTCAGAGTTTCGTACGGCGCAGCCCTTGTTCGTTAACCAATCGTAACAGCGCGCCTTAAGTCAATGAAATCGCGTCACTTTCGGTCCGGACTTGTAAAAAACCTAAAGATGCCATCCCTGAGCCGATAAACCCGGCGCGTCTGCCGCTGTTGCGGACGGACGTCTTAGAGGAGATGGCTTATGTCAGCGCGCAGATTTGGGCGATTATCAAGATTCGGTGCGTGGATCATGGCGGCTTCCCTGACTTCTTGCGGGGAACAGTCCGGATTCGTCAACAAACAGATGACATTGGCGGAGGCTGGCCTGCAGGACCCGAACGTGGTTGCCGAATCCGACGCCACCGCGATGGGTCCGGTCGCGGACGCATCTGGCGATCACGCGGATGTCGACCCGTTCGCTCCGGGCGATCAGCAGTCGCAGCCCGTCCGCCCACAAGATCCCGTACAGCCCGTGACGCCTGAAAATCCGGTGAATCCCGACCCGGGCCCCGTGACGCCGCCCTTGCTCGTGCAAGTTGACACGGCTCCGGTCGCGATCACCATCGACCAGACCCGTCCGGTGACGGTGCAAGTCGACGAAGGCTCGGGCGCCCGCCAGCCCGGCTCTGATGAAATCACGGTTGTCAGTGCCAACCCGGCAATCGCCACGGTGCAGCCAGGCAGCCAGCCGGGTGAATTTGTCATCGTTCCGGTGGCTACCGGCCAGACTCAAGTGACGGTCGCGACCAAAGACGACGCCAAGGTGATCCCGGTCCAGGTTGTTCCGGGCGTACCGGTTGTCCGCCTCGGGGTGAATTTCGAGGATATCCCCACGGGTGGTGACCTGGACTACAACGATGCCGTGTTCTGCTTCTCGGGCAAGTTCGCGCACGACAACCGCTCGGTCGTTTCGCTGGCTCCGCAGTATGTCTCGATCGCTGTTACCAACCGCAGTGGCTGCGACCACTTGATCTACATCGCGGTCGTGGATCCGGACGGAACGCGGCGCGAGGTTCCGATCTTCCGCTCGCGCTCGCAACCGACGTTCAACGCGTTCTTCAAGACTGGATCGATCCTTGACGTCAGGATGCACGTGGCCGACGGATGCCTCGCCAACACGACGTGGGTCAATCTTGGCTCGGTCGTGACTTCCGGGCCGAATACCGGCCGTCCCCTGGTCCAGATCCTCGACAACGTTTGCCGGACGACCGGCAGCTGAATCAGAAATTCAACCCCGCCAAGTGGCGATGGTGTCCAGCGCTTCGCTGGACACCGTCGCTCCGATCCTGCTGATGACGTCACTGGCCAGAGTGGCCGCCATCTTCCCGCAAGTCTCAAGGTCCCTTTCAGACAGGAAACCATACAGGAATCCGGCCGCGAACATGTCGCCGGCGGCGGTGGTGTCGATCACGGTTGTCTTGACCGGGGCGATCTTGTGTTTCGTTTGGCCCTTCTGGACCAGGGCGCCCTCGGCGCCGAGTTTTACCACGGCGATCGCGCCAGTCGACGCGATGGCGTCAGCTGCCTTCTCGGGCGTTCCCTCGAAGAGCATCTTGGCCTCTTCACGGTTGGTGAAAACAATGTCCGCGTATTCCCGGATCATGGAGACAAACTCATCCCGGTGGCGCTGCACGACAAACGGATCTGCCACGTCAAAAGAGATCAAGGTTCCGTGCCCGGCCGCATGCTTGATCGCCTGGGTGATGGCGTCCTTCTGGGCATCGGTGTCCCACTGGTATCCGGAAAAGTGGAACACGCGCGCGTCCTTGATCTTGTCGTGCGGTACGGCGGCCTTGTCGTAAAGGCGGCTTGACCCGAGGTGGGTGTTCATCGTGCGTTCGCCGTCTGGTGTGATCAGGATGACGCAAGATCCAGTCGCGTCATCCGCGCCAAAAGTCAGGTGTCCGTCGATTCCCAGTTGGTGC
>CAWUNT010000152.1:0-5652 GCA_963923405.1 uncultured bacterium
GTGGGCTCGGAGATGTGTATAAGAGACAGCAAGAGATTCGAGCCATCCATTGTTGTCCTCGATGAGGCGGATGAAATGCTCGACACGGGATTCCTTGAGGATATCGAAAAAATATTCGCGATGCTCCCTGCCGAACGACAAACCCTCATGTTCTCGGCCACGATGCCGCCGGCAATCCGCAACCTTGCCGCGGAGATCCTTCATGAACCCGAATTCATCGACATCACGACAGAGGAGCGGATCCCGAAAGACATCGAGCAGTCTTTCTACGTCGTCGAGGAATCCGAACGCCAGGATGCTTTGATCCGCCTCATTGATACCGAAGAACCGGAGCGTGCTATTGTCTTCTGCCGGACCAAGATCGAAGTCGACCAGTTGCAGACCGCTCTGGCCGCATGCAATTACAACGTCAAAGCGCTCCATGGCGACATGGACCAGAGCATGCGCCAGGAAATCATTCGCAGGTTCCGCGGGGGAGACACTCGCTTTCTTATCGCTACGGACGTCGCGGCGAGGGGGCTGGGCGTCGTTGGGGTGACCCACGTCTTCAACTACCACATGCCATTTCACCGTGAAGCATACATCCACCGGATTGGCAGGACGGGGAGGGCGGGGCAAAAAGGCAAAGCCATGACCCTCGTAACTCCGTCAGAGTATGTGAAACTCAAACGAATCCAGGATGCCGTAAAAGCCAATTTCCTGCCGAGGGAGATTCCGCGGGTCAGCGCCGTCCAGAAGAGGCTGGACCAGGAACTGGTGACCGCGATCGCCAGCCAGGAAGCCACCGGGGAATCCGTCGAATTGCTGGCGCAGCTGGAATCGACCATGGATGTCTCCCAGATCGCCTGTCGACTGATCGCGCTGCTTCAATCTTCAAGAAAGGCGCGAGGCCCGCAGAAGATCGGATTTGATGAGGAACGCTTGAAGCGCCTCGTCGAGCGCAAGCCACGGCCCGCCAGACGGGAATTCAACCGCGGTTTCAAACCTAAAAGTGGTGACTTCCGCGGTCCTAAACGCGGCGGACACAAACCAAAACGCAGGCCGCGTCCGTAAAAGGAAAATCCGTCTATTCCCTGACAGTCATGGGACCAAAGGGGGCTCCGTCATTTGACGGATGGCCAACCAGGGCCAGCAATCTTAGTTTGTCGTGGTGAAAAATCACCACGAAGGACCAAGGAGGCTCCCATGAACCCCAGTCGACCGTTCGACCTTGCATCAAACTGCGCGATGGCCCGTATCGCTCGCTCTGTTGTCGCGCTCAGCGCCGTGATTACCCTGTCCTCCGGACTGGCTACCAAGGCGCGCGCAAATACCAGACTCGTCCGCAAATTGCCTGCCGAAGTCACCGCGGCGATCAACCAGCAGATTCAGTACGAGCTGGACGGCGCGCAGGAGTATCTCAGCCTCGCGTCGACATATTACGCGAAGAATCTCAATGGATTTGGCGCATGGTACACGGCCCAGTACGTCGAGGAACTGAACCACGCGCGCATGATGATCTTCTTCCTGACCGACAAGGATGAAACCCCCGAAATCGGCGCCATATCGAGACCGGTTATCAATTTCAGCACAGCCTTGGACGCCGCTACGCAGTCTTTGACGCTTGAGGAAACCCAAACCGAGAGAATCAACAAGCTTTACGACCTGACGGTCGCTACCAATGCGCGAGACGCGGCCTCGTTCCTGCTCTTCTTCATCAACGAGCAAGTCCAGGAAGAGGCAAGTTTCAAGAACCAGGTCGACAAGTTGAACCTGGCTGGCGATGACCGGGCCGCCCTGCTCGCTCTCGACAAGGATCTCGGCGCCCGGGTGATACCGGCCTTGTTCATGCCGCCTCCGGCACCTTGACAAATTTTGGTTGGTGTCCGGCCGGCACTTTCAGTTATTCAGGATTCATGAAGAGACTGAGAGGAAGCCTGAATGACCACCGCGCCGGACGCCTTGTTGTGTCAGCGCTCGGTATTATCCTGGCGATGCTGGCGCTCGATGTCTGGCAGGATTTTTCCAATGGTGCCTCCGCGCAACACATGGCGGGCGAGGTCATCATGATCAGCCTTGGCGCGACGGCGCTCGGCGTCCTTTGGGCGTCTGCGTCACGGAGGGCCGGACACCTTGCTGCCAGTCTTGACCATACACGGGAGGATCTGCAGACGTGGCGCGAAAAGGCGCGCCTGTATTCGGAAGGACTCTCTGCTGAAATTGACCGTCAATTTGAGATCTGGGGTCTCTCGCCCGCTGAAAAGGAAATCGCGCTTTTGATGTTGAAGGGCCTGTCCTTCAAGGAAGCCGCGGGTATCCGCAACGCCAGCGAGCGCACCGTGCGCCAACAAGCACAAGATGTCTACCGTAAAGCCAATGTCACGGGGCGCAATGAATTTGCTGCCTGGTTCCTCGAAGAATTACTAGTTCCCAGATCCTGAGTCTCACCCGCAAAAACAAACCGCCCCCGGAGGCTTGACGACCTCAACACGGGCCTTCTGATGCCCAACCAGAAGGATATTGATGAGCGCGAAGCGACAGTGCTCTGGAGCTGGATGAAACCATTGGCGACATCGCCCGTTAAGGCGTAGAAATAATGGCAAGGAGGAACTTAAAATGAAGAAGCTTCTTTTTGTTTCCGCGGTCGTTTCAGGACTCAGTTCGGCGGCATTTGCCGAATCCCCCGCGAAGGAACCCGGAAAGCCGGCGGCTCCAGCCGCTGTTGAAACAACCAAGGCCATGCCATCAGCGGCCATGATTGAAATCGAAGGGACCATCGTCAAGTTGGTCGCCAAGAAGAAGGAAATCTACGTTAAGGATGCTGCCGGCAAAAAACATGAGTTTTACTTCACGGACAAGACTACGGTCACTTCCGCCGGAGCTCCCGCTGAATTCAGCGCGCTCAAGGAAGGCGCCAGCGTCAAGGTTTCTGCTGAGAAACACGGCAAGCGCTTGACGCCAGTCAGCGTGGAAATCCGCTGACGTGGACACGTTCTCAGTCGGCGCCTTAATCGACGCCACGAAGTCATTGATTCCAGGGCGGGTGGAGCTTTTCCACCCGCTCTTGGTCCATTTTCCGGTCGCGTTTCTCTTGCTTGGAAGCTCCTTGTGGATCTTTTCCATGATCATTCATCCCGTCGCGAAGGTTGAGATAACAACCGCCATGCGGCGCAGTGCTTCCGCTGTGATTTTCATCGGACTGCTTTTCGGGATTGGCGCCCTGAAGACAGGGGAACTTGCGGAGGATGTCATCAATCAGGTCATTTGCGATCCCACCATCACCCACGACCATGACGACTGGGCGCATTGGACCATGGCCCTGTTCGCTGCGGGTCTCGCTTTCGCGGGAGTCACAGAATTTTTTTCTGCGGCTCGACGCTGGAGTTCTTCTTACACGACATCATGCCGGGCCATGACAACGCTGACGTTTATTGCAGGTATGGCTTGCCTCACGTGGACGGGACACCTCGGCGGGCGCCTCGTTTACGAACAAGGCGCCGCGGTTGCCAATGCCAGATACGAACCGTGCCCCGAGAATGGTTGATCGCACCGTATGCCGGTGGGTAGTTTCACGGCCTTGCGGAAACTTTTCTCGCGATGGCATCGCGCTGGCCAGCCAGAGCAGGCAGGTCCACGAGAGGTGACGCTGGCATCAAGCGACTGTACTCAGCATCATGGCGACCGGGTTCCGAATATCTGGTGTTCCAGTAACGCCAGCAGCCATCCGGGTGACTACCACGCGGCTCGCGTTGCGGGTGGATTCGAGGCGGTACAGAACTGGCGCTCACTTCCTTCGCGCATTCGCCCGCGCCTTCGACAAAATGGGCCAGTTGATTGAAAACCTCGGGATAAACCCGTGGCTCAAAACCGGCGCGGATGAAAAATTCGAAACCGACCTCATCCGCCTGCTGTTCTTCCCACTGGAAATGTGGGGCACGAAGGCGTTTCAAGTCGGGAACCAGCTTCTCCTTTTCCGCGCCAAAAGCGTTGGCCTTGGAAATACCAGCGTCCTTTTCACTTGTTGCCATGTGCAGCGTCGCCCACGGTTCGCGAGCATCGCGTGTTGCCGCAGACAACTTCGCGCGGTAATCCAACGCATGTCCGATGTGGGTAAACATGTAACCTGACGTCATCCTCTCCACACCAGCAGCGTCGCCTTTGGCTCTCATGGAGTCGATCTCAATTTTGAATTCCTTGAACAGGTCCGCGGTCCACCGGTTGTCCCGGCGTTGGCGGTCGGTGCCGTCCAGTTGACGGATTTCGTCAAAGACTGGAGGCAACATCTCCAACAAACGGGGTCCGTAGGCGATCGAAACATCGTGGATCGTCTGGCTGATCATGGACGAGGCTTTGGACTCAATCGCCTTGTACTCGGCCAGCTTGGCCTTGTAGGCGACATCGTCGTAGTCCGGCGGAAGATCCAGTGCCGTAGGCTGCGCGTCACCATGGTTCATGGTGAAATGCGCCAGTTCGTGGGAAAGGACTCCGGCGATGGCAGCATCGGAATCAAAACCGTGCTTCGGCAGGAACAGACCCGTATGAACCCGCATCAAGCCCGACCCGGGATCCATCGACGCGCTGATTTTCGGATCGTCGACAACCTGGACACATACCTTGCTGATACCGAGATCACCCTTGAAGGTTCCCGGATTCGCGGCCGCGATGTGCCTGAGGAGGCTTTTGACGTATGAGATGATATCCTGATGGGAGTTGCCGTCCTTGCAGGCCAGCGCCGGGTGGGAACGGACAACCGAGGTGCGCCCGAACTTATGTTTCAATGTGGCGTCATCCTGCGCATGTCCACAGGAGGCCAGCAAACCGAGTCCCATCGAGTAGGCAAAAAGACGGCGCGCCAAGGGAAACCTCATCATTAAAAAGTTACCGTATTTTATATTAAAATAATAGAATTTCAATAAATTTTTATGACTCCAATATGGTTTCCCATCGGACTCCCCATGACCGGCACCTTGCTCCTGTGTGCCCTTGTCGCTGGCCTTTCCTTGGCCATCCACTCACCGCTCACCTTTAAAATGATTCTTTTGGCGCGCGATGACCGGTGGCTCACCGCACCACTCAAGGACGTTCATGGCATCAAGGCATGGTGGCATCTGATCCGGACCGGAACTTTGCCTGACTTCCAACCAATGAGAGACCTAAGCTACTGGATTGACTGGCGAGTTTCAGACATCATTGGTTCCGGCCCGTACTTTCACCTTAGCAACCTACTGATCTGGTGGGGCATCCTGGCCCTGGTCTGGAGCATTGCCTCCAGCGCCCTGAACCGCCCTGCCAGCGCACCAGCATGGCTTGTCGTTTTGATGGCATTGCACCCGCTCGCCGTGGAACCAGTGGCCTGGGTGTCGGGGCGCAAGCACCTGCTCAGCGTGTTGTTCATGCTTGGCGCGACAAGACAACTGATGTCAGCCACAAAGCGCCAGAGAATCACGCTGCTCCAGGGCGCCGCCATCGCGACAACCTTCCTCGCGTCCTGCATGTCACAACCGATCAACATCCTCTGGCCGATGTGGGCAGCCGTCTACGTATCCGTCAGTCAGGAGCGTGACTGGATCCGCTCAAATCGCGTACCCCTGGGTCTCCTGGGCGCAGGCCTGACGTTTTGCTGTGTCGCCACGTTCATGATCAACATGACCGTTTACCAGGGAACGACGTGGT
>CAWUNT010000153.1:0-5612 GCA_963923405.1 uncultured bacterium
CCAGCCTCGCGGACGCATCCCTCATTCGGTTCGAAGCGCTCATGAATCTCGGAGTGAAACTTGCCGCTGCCCGTCCGGAAAAGTCTCACAGGTTTATCAGCGGTTTTCCCGAAACGCATGATGCGGCCCATGAAACACAACCGGCGGTTCAATCGATAAGCGCCGTTACCCGTTCCAACCGCATCGGATCCGGCAAAATTGGCAAGATCGTGAGCCAGTCCGGGAGTCACGACCTCGTCTGCGTCAATCGACAGCGTCCAGCGGCGCGTAGCCATGGCAAGCGCAGCATTCTTCTGGCTGGCGTAATCATCGAAAGGGCGAATCGCGGTCTTGGCCCCGAAACTCCTGGCCACTTCAAGAGTTCTATCCGTAGAGCCTGAATCAAGCACGATGATCTCAACCCCACCAGGAAGACTGGCGAGGCAGCGCCCAAGACGGGCTTGCTCATTCAGGGTAATGACAACGACAGACAGATCGATCATACCCCCATCCTAATAACGTAACGGACAAATTGAAAGGGGCATGGCAGAATGCGCGCATGGCAAACAACCCCTATTCCACGAATCAAATGAACCCTGAAATCACGCCTGGCCGGAATAATCTCGACCGCGAATCCTCGCCCTACCTGAAACAACACGCCAACAACCCGGTCTGGTGGCAAGCGTGGGGCAAACAAGCCCTCTCCTTGGCAAAAGAGCAGGACAAGCCGGTCTTCCTGTCTATCGGCTACGCGACCTGTCACTGGTGCCACGTCATGGAAGGCGACTCCTTTGAAAAAGAGGACGTGGCAGAAATCTTGAACCGCGATTTCATCTCAATAAAAGTCGACCGTGAAGAACGACCTGACGTCGACGCCATCCACATGGCCGCGGTCCAGGGGATAGCAGGGCGTGGAGGGTGGCCACTCACCGTATTCCTGACTCCGGATGGAAAACCTTTCTGGGGAACAACGTTTCTCCCGCGGCCAGCGTTCAAGAAAGTACTGTCCGACATCGCCAGGATGTGGAGGGAGGACCGGGACAACATCCTGAACGGTGGGGCCGGGTTGACCGACTGGCTCAAGGCAAGTCAATCAAGTGACAACGCGACCCCCGGATCTGGAGTCTCTGACTCCCTGCGATCAACCGGGTTGGACGTCATCGCGAGGGCCGTCAAAGAATTCGAGGCTCAATTTGATCCGGAGAATGGCGGCTTCGGCCCTGAACCAAAATTCCCACCGGCAATGGCCTTGATGTTGTTGTTGAGATCCTGGGACCGTACCCGGGATGAGGCAACTCGCGAAATGGTCCACACGACTCTGGACAGAATGGCGCGCGGCGGAATTCGTGATCACGTGGGCGGGGGCTTTCACCGTTACGCAACAGATGAAGCGTGGCTCATCCCGCACTTTGAGAAGATGCTATATGACAACTCCCTGATGTCGCTGGTCTACTGCGAAGCATGGCAAGCCTTCAGTGACGACAAAGTCCGGGACGACTTCCGGTATGTCGCGACTCAAACCCTCGATTACATTCTCCGGGACATGCGACTTGCGGGGGGCGCCTTCGCCTCCGCCGAGGACGCCGATTCGGAAAAGACAGAGGGCAAATTTTATGTCTGGTCATGGCAAGAGCTGGAAAAAATCTTTCCGGGCGAGGGGCGCGAAAAGTTCCTGGAACTGGCCGAACGTTACAACTTGCGACCAGAGGGAAATTTCGAATTTGAATCCCATGCTGCGGAGCTTGAAGCGGCCGCAGGACTGAAAACGCTTCGCGGGGTAAATATCCTTCACCTCAGTCCGGGAGCGCCACTTCGGGCCGATGGTATCGACCAGCATCTAGCTCTTTTGCTCAACCGACGGTCACTTCGATCAAGACCGCTCCGTGACGACAAGGTTCTCGCCGGATGGAACGGACTTATGCTCGGGGCCCTCGCCCGGTGTGGCGTGGTGTTTGGCGTCGATGAATACGTCGTGGCGGCACGCGAACTGGCCGGGTTTGCGGTCACACGCCTCTGCGACGGAGACGGGAGCTTGCTCCGCATGCCGGTTGACAGCATTCGAAGACACCCGGCCCAGCTTGAGGACTATGCGTTCGTGATCTGGGGACTGCTCGAATTTTACGCAGCAACTGGCGAGCCACGCTGGCTAGAGACGGCACTCAGCCTGCAGTCCTGGCAGGACAAGTGTTTCCTGGATGCGCCGGCCGGAAACTACCATGACGCCCCGGCCTCCGATGAAACCCTGATATTTCGCCCAAAGACCCTCTGGGATCAGGCTACTCCTTCGGGAAATTCTGTCACAGCAACCAACCTGTTACGCTTGGCGCGAGTCACCCTGGATCCGGCTTTTGAAGCGCGAGCCATCAAGCTTCTGGCTTCCGCCTGGAATGACCTGACCAGGCACCCCCGGGCATATCCTTGGATGCTCATGGCACTCGATGCGCTGATGACAGGAAAAAATCATGTTGGCGGGCAGGATGGCACAAACTACTTTTGCTCCATAGACGGGTGTGAACCCCCCAAAAACAGGAATTCGGGCAAAAATGACTGATTCAAACACAACGTCCCGGAAAACCCCCCTTTACGATGAGCATAAGGCGGCCGGCGCGCGGGTAATCGAATTCGGCGGATGGCTGATGCCAGTCAGTTACACAAGCGTTCTCGCTGAACACAAGTGCGTTCGTGAGAAGTGTGGCATCTTCGATGTCAGCCACATGGGTGAAGTCCGCGTGAAGGGTCCCGACGCCGAAAATTTCATGCAGCACATCACCATGAATGACGCTTCAAAATTGAAACCAGGGCAGGGACAGTACAGCGCGCTTCTCAATGAAGCGGGTGGCATGATCGATGACCTGATTGTTTATCGTTTGAGTCCTGACGAATTCTTCATTTGCATGAACGCGGCGAACCGTTCGAAGGATTTCGACTGGATTTCGAAACACGCGAAATCCTTCAACGTAACGGTGGCCAACGAGTCCGATCAGTGGGCGCAGCTGGCGATTCAAGGGCCAAACAGTCTTTCCGCCATGCGCGCCGTTGTCGCCCCGGGTGACCGGCAATCGCTGGAGGACTTGCCATACACAAACATCATGAGGGCAAAAGTATCTGGCCGTGACTGCCTTGTGGCCCGCACAGGCTATACTGGCGAACACGGGTACGAGATTTACTTGCCGGCCGATCACGCCGTCACTCTCTGGAAATCCATTCTCTCCACATCTCACGAAACGGGTATCACACCCGTCGGACTTGGCGCGCGCGACACGCTGCGACTTGAAGCCTGCTACCTCCTGTATGGGAATGACATGAATGACCAGACAACCCCGCTGGAGGCAGGGGTAGCTTGGGCGGTCAAGCTCAGCAAGCCAGGTTTCATTGGCAAAGACGCCCTCGTAAAGCAAAAGGCCGCAGGCCAAAAACAAAAAATCGTCGCATTCAAGATGAAAGAGGACGGCATCCCACGGCACGGCATGACAATTTACTGGCGCGGGGAACCGGCGGGATTTGTGACCAGCGGATCCGTGTTGCCTACGGTTGGTGGCGCCGGAGGAATGGCCATGGTTTCAGCATCCGTCCAGGAGAACGATGAGTTGGAAGTCGACGTCCGGGGAAAGCGCAAGTTGGCCACGGCGGTGAAACGCCCCCTTTATTCAGCAAAGACCAAGTGAGGAGAACCCACGATGAATATTCCAGACGAACTCAAGTACACCAAAGACCATGAATGGATCTCTCTGCCAGACGCGAAGATTGGCGTAACGGCTTATGCCATCGAACAACTCGGGGACATCGTTCACATCGAGTTGCCGGAAGTTGGCAAAGAATTGAAGCAAGGCGCCTCGTTCGGCACCATCGAATCGACCAAAACCGTTTCCGATCTCTACATGCCGGTTTCAGGAAAAATAACGGCCGTCAATCAGGCTGTCCTGAAGAGCCCGGAGTCACTGCAGAACGATCCTTACAGGAATGGCTGGCTGATCCAGGTCGCGAGCGCATCTGACGCGCACGACCTGATGTCTGCAAAAGACTACGAGACCTTCATTTCCGAACATTAATACTGACTTGAATAGATCAGTATTCGCTCAGGGGTGGACAGGAACAGATCAAGTTCCTGTCGCCCAATGCGTTGTCAATTCTCGCGACTGAAGGCCAGAACTTCCTGGCCCGCGTGGCTGGACTTGGGAACGCAGCTTTTTCCCTGCTGTACGGATACTTCCAGCTTTCGTCGCTCGCAACCATGTGCGCAGTATGCGGCGAATTCTTGACGACGTTGTTGTTCTTGTCAGCAACGCCTTTCTCGATCTCTGAAATCTCTGCGCGGATAGAAATCATCGCATCGCAGAAACGATCCAGTTCGGCCTTGGATTCGCTCTCCGTTGGCTCAATCATTAGCGTTCCCGCGACTGGCCATGAAACCGTCGGCGCGTGGAAGCCATAATCGATCAGTCTCTTCGCGACGTCCTCTACCTCAATGTTGGCCTTTGCCTTGAGGTCCCTCAAGTCAATGATGCACTCGTGCGCGACGAGATCGTGTTTGCCCTTGTAAAGGATCGGATAATGAGGAGAGAGGCGTTTCGCGATATAGTTAGCATTGAGGATCGCCACCTGAGTCGCGCGCATGAGGCCCTCACCACCCATCATCCGTATATACATCCAGGAAATCGGCAAAATGCTGGAACTGCCCCACGGAGCGGCTGAAACCGGGCCAATTGCCTTCGCCCCTCCCATGGGAACGACAGGATGACCGGGAAGGAAAGGCACCAGATGCTTTTTCACACCGATCGGCCCCATACCAGGACCACCGCCGCCGTGGGGGATACAGAAGGTCTTATGCAGGTTCAAATGGCAAACGTCTGGACCAAAATCACCTGGCCGGCAAAGGCCAACCTGAGCATTCATGTTGGCACCGTCCATGTATACCTGGCCGCCGTGCTCATGAACTACCGAGCAAATGGTTTTGATGTGCTCCTCAAATACACCGTGGGTCGACGGGTAGGTGACCATCAGGGCAGCCAGGTTTTTGGAATGTTCGGCCGCTTTCACACGCAAGTCATCAAGGTCCACATTGCCCTGCTTGTCGCAAGCGACCACGACAACTTTCATTCCGGCCAGTACAGCGCTGGCAGGATTGGTGCCGTGAGCTGATTGAGGGATGAGGCAGACATCGCGATGTGCCTCCCCGCGAGAACGGTGCCATGCGCGAATGACGAGGAGGCCAGCGTATTCCCCCTGGGATCCCGAGTTCGGCTGCAGGGAAATGCCGTCAAAACCGGTGATCTCCGCAAGCCAGAATTCAAGATCATGGAATAGCTTTGAATAGCCCTTGGCCTGATCCAGCGGGGCAAACGGGTGAATTCCATTAAAACCGGGCCAGGTGACCGGCATGAGCTCCGCTGTCGCATTGAGCTTCATCGTGCAGGATCCAAGCGGAATCATGGAGTGGGTAAGTGACAGATCTTTTGCTTCGAGACTGCGAATGTAACGAAGCATTTCCGTTTCCGAATGATGACTCGAAAAAACGGGGTGTTTGAGGAAACTGTCCGGAGCGCGGAGCAGTGCCGCAGGAACCGCGAATGCCGATCGCTTGCCTGTTTCAGTTTTAGCCTTTTTCACAAGTTCAACCGCGCGGTCACGCGCGG
>CAWUNT010000154.1:0-5608 GCA_963923405.1 uncultured bacterium
GAACTGTCCGCGCGCCTCATGGCGACCCCGATGTGGGCGGCCTTCAGCGCAGGCGCGTCATTGACGCCATCACCTGTCATGCAGACCACTTCGCCGGCGCTCTGCAACGATCGCACAACGCGAAGTTTATGCTCCGGGACCATCCGGGCAAGGACTCGCGTCGCCATGAGGCGCGCGGACAGTTCTTGATCGGAGAGGTTCGCGACCTCGTCCCCGGTGATGACATCGCCTGGAGAGGCAATGCCCGCCTCGGCTGCCACGGCGCTGGCCGTTACCGGATAATCACCCGTGATCATGATGACCTTGATGCCGGCGGCGTGACATTGACGAACGGCCTCGGGGACGCCTTTTTTCACTGGGTCCCTGAATCCAGCAAGTCCCACAAACTCACATCGATAATCAGCGAGTCGCGCGAGCGGTTCTCCCGCGCCTGCCGGGCCGCGCGCCACCCCAAGCACACGGTAACCCGCGGCGGCCATGGACTTTACGCGTGCCATCACGCGGGTTTGTCGCTCAAATGAGAGTCCACACATCCCGAGGATGGACTCGGGCGCGCCCTTGCAAGCAAGGAAGTCCACGCCATCAGGCGTGCGCCACAGATACCCCGTGGCCAGCACAGGGCGTTCCATGGGATATGCCCGCCTCAATTGGTTCTCCGGTGGAATCATCTGATGACGGCTTGCCAGTTCCCGGGCCGCCAGGTCCATGGGATCGTGACCATCAGGATCGCTGGCAAGCCCGAGAAGTTGGATCAAATCGCGTTCGCGAGGATTATCGGCCGCATTTTCGGCCGGATTTTCGGCCAGAGTCCAGAGGGCGGCGACCGACATCCGGTTTTCCGTCAAAGTGCCGGTCTTGTCGACACACAGGATTGTTGCCGATCCAAGGGATTCCACCGCGTCCAGTTGGCGCGTCAGGACGCGGTTTCTGGAAATGCGCCAGGCGCCCAGGGCCATGAAGACAGAGAGCACGACCGGAAATTCCTCGGGTATCGTGGCCATCGCGAATGTGACACCCGTCAGGATTCCGCGCAGGGCGTCACCCTCGCGCATCCACAAGACGAAGGCGATCAGGAGGCTGACCGCGAGACTTCCCGTCGCCACGACGCGAACCACACGGCGCGTATCCTGTTGAAGTGATGAAGGCGGGCGTTCTGTCTCACGCAGGGAAGTTCCGATCCGTCCGAATGCCGTCCCCTGTCCGGTCGCGAAGGACAACATGATGCCAGAACCTTGCACCACGAGCGTTCCGGAATGGACAAAGGGCGTGTCATCTCCACCAGGCAACCGCATCGGATCCGAACGATTCCACGTCGTCTTCCCGACAGGGACTGACTCTCCCGTGAGGAGCGATTCATCAACATTCATGGACTTTGTTTCGAGGACGAAACCGTCAGCCGGAACGCGATCTCCCTCGTTCAATACAATCAGGTCTCCCGGTACAACGTCCCTGCCGGCGATGCGCTTGCGTTGCCCGCCGCGAATCACGAGGGCACGCGGACTGGAAAGGTCACGCAAGGCATCGAGCGTCTTCTCCGTGCGGCGCTGCTGGATCATGGTGATGGCGATCACGACAGCAATCGCGAGCGCCAGGATCGCGGCCTCCCCCGGATCGCCGAGCAGTACATAAAGACCGCTGCACGCGACCAGGAGAAGAAACATGGGTTCGCGCAAAGTACCGGTGGCCAGTTGCGCAAATGTCCGTGGGCGGGTGGACGCGAGCACGTTGGGGCCGTATACGACGAGCCTGTGCGCTGCCTCACTGTCGGACAATCCACCAAGATCCCTCACCAGTGAACCTCCTTCAGGCCGGGAACCGGTTCAGAGCCAGGTCCACGATTGAACCGGACCGCGGAATGTAGGAATATGCAGCAGCCGTACCCGGAATCCTCAAACTGACGGCATAACGGAATTCCCATGACTGAGACCGACCATGTCCAAACTGCCGGATCCGCGATCGACCCCGTCTGCGGGATGACCGTCAATCCGGCAACTTGCAAAGGCGGACATTCCGTTTTCCAGGGTCAGGACTTCTATTTCTGCAACCCCAAATGCAAAACCAGATTTGACCTCGACCCGCTGCAGTACCTGGGCATGAAAGCCCCTCAAAAAGATCTGGAAACACACCTTCCAAAAGATGTTGAGTACACTTGCCCGATGGATCCGGAAGTGCGCCAGATCGGCCCTGGCTCGTGCCCGATTTGCGGGATGGCCCTTGAGCCCGTCACGATTTCCCTGGATCAAGATGAAGAAACCCCGGAATACCTCGACATGCGCCGCCGGTTTTGGATTTGCGCGGCACTGGCAGTCCCGAATGTCTTCCTCGCCATGAGCGGGATGAAGGGGTTCGGCTGGATCGAGGCCGCCTTGGCGACACCGGTCGTCTTGTGGGGCGGCTGGCCGTTTTTTGACAGGGCATGGAAATCAATCGTCACACGCCATTTCAACATGTTCACGCTGATAGGCCTTGGCGTGGCGGTCGCGTATTTATACAGCCTCGTGGTCATCGCGTTTCCTGGCTGGCTGCCGGCAATGTTTCTTGAGTCCCCGCGTGATCCCCTTCTAGATCCCCTGCCAGATCTGATGACGGGCCAACCCGGTCTCTACTTCGAGTCCGCCAGTGTCATCGTGACGCTGGTATTGCTGGGCCAGGTCCTTGAACTCAAGGCCCGGGGGCAGACCAGCGCGGCGATCAAGGGGCTGTTGGGCCTCGTCCCGAAAACGGCACGCAAAATCGCGCAGGACGGCAATGAAAGCGATGTTCCGGTCGAATCAATCGTTGCCGGAGACACCTTGCGCGTCCGGCCGGGAGAAAAGATCCCTGTCGACGGAATGGTCGTTTCCGGGTCTTCGTCCGTCGACGAATCCATGATCAGCGGCGAGCCAATGCCAGTCGAAAAATTCGCGGGCTCGCGTGTCATCGGAGCGACGATCAATGGCAAGGGTTCGATCGTCATGCGCGCAAGCAAAGTCGGTCGGGACACGCTGCTGTCGCAAATCGTCCAGATGGTCGCCGAGGCCCAACGGTCGCGCGCGCCGATCCAGAAACTCGCGGATCAAGTTTCCGCGTGGTTTGTTCCAGCGGTGATGATGGTGTCTGTGTTGACGTTTGTCGCGTGGATGGCCTGGGGCCCGGACCCAAAACCGGCCCATGCGATCATCAATGCTGTCGCGGTCCTGATCATTGCCTGCCCATGCGCCCTGGGACTGGCGACACCCATGTCCATCATGGTGGCAACGGGGCGCGGCGCGCGCATGGGCGTCTTGTTCCGCAACGCCGAATCCATCGAAATGATGCGCAAGGTGGATACGTTGCTGGTCGACAAGACCGGGACGTTGACTGTCGGCAAGCCAACCCTCACGAGCCTCGTTCCGGTTGAATCCGGGGCGGACCAGTTATTGTTGTCTCTCACGGCAAGCCTTGAGCAATCCAGTGAGCATCCACTGGCGGCCGCGATTGTCGCGGGCGCGAAGGCGGCCGGAGCCGGGATATCAAGCGCCTCAAACTTCAGGTCAATCACCGGAAAGGGCGCTACGGCAACGGTGAGTGGACGCGCGGTCGCGGTTGGCAACCGGGCTCTGCTCGGGGAACTCGGCATCGACCTGCCAGCCAGCGCGGAACAATCCGCTGACGAACTGCGGGCGCAAGGCCAGACGGTCATGTACGCGGCAATCGATGGCAAAATGGCTGGAATTCTGGGCGTGACGGATCCCGTGAAAGATTCCACTGAAGCAGCCATCAAGGAACTGCGTCAACTCGGCATCACAATCATCATGGTCACCGGGGACAATGAAAAAACAGCCAAATACATCGCCAACAAACTTGGACTCGATGGATGGCACGCGGACGTCCTGCCCCAAGGCAAGGCTGACATCGTAAAAAAACTCCAGGAAGAAGGACGGTTCGTCGCGGTGGCGGGAGACGGCATCAACGATGCGCCCGCCTTGGCCCGGGCACAGGTCGGGATCGCCATGGGCACGGGAACAGACATCGCCATGAACAGCGCGGGAATCACGCTGGTCAAGGGTGACTTGACCGGCATCGTCCGTGCCCGGGCTCTGAGTGAGGCAACCATTCGCAACATCAAGCAAAACCTGATTTTCGCGTTCGGATACAATTCCCTTGGCATACCTGTCGCGGCCGGGATCCTTTATCCGTTCTTCGGAATACTCCTGAGTCCGATGATTGCCGCCGCGGCAATGAGCCTCAGTTCTGTATCCGTCATCTCCAACGCGCTGCGCCTGAGGTCGATCCGGATCCAACCCGCGCAAAATTCATGATTTGCTGGTCACGTTCTTGCAGCTCCTCAGTTTGGAGGACTAGCAACCCATGGAACCATTCTCAAGCATCTGGTTTGAATTATCGGCCACACGGGCAGCGCTGCCCGGATCACGGGTCGCCTTGAAAAAAACCGGAGGAACGCTGATCGCCATTGGCGCCTTGATGGCTGTCGCGGGCGCGCTGATGTTGTGGAATACGTTCGCCGCGACAAGGGCCACCGTCTTCGTGCTTGGCGTGTTCCTGGCGACGGGAGGCGTCATGAATACGATTCACGCGTTCACGATCCGACGCTGGAATCTGGCACTGCTCGATGTCCTTGCGGCGGTCGTGTATTTCGTCGCGGCCGTTTTCACATTCAGGCAGCCAGTCGTCGCGGCCGAGACCGTGACGATACTCCTCGCCGCCCTGTTCATGGTTGGCGGCGCCATGCGATTCATCGGATCTCTCGCCATGCAGCCGGTTCACTGGGGCTGGCTGATGCTTCAAGGAGCGGTCACGTTCATGCTCGGACTTTTGTTGTTCACGGGACTGCCCGTCACCGGCCTTGTCGGGCCGGGACTTCTTGTTGGAGTTGACCTGCTGTTCAGTGGCATCACTGGAATCACGTTTGGCGTGGCGGCACGCAACGCGGCGCGGCGTGAGGGAATCAAAGAGACCGGAGCGAAGGAAATCAAGCCGCGAGCAGCCTGAACCAGTATATGATCGACACGCGTGGCGCCAAAGAGATAGAAAATGAAAATGACACCACGCGGAGGAATGTCGATGGGTACCGAGCAGGATTTCTGGCGCGAACGCTGGCAGGAAAATCGTACCGGCTGGGATCTGGGAGGAGCGCACGAGTGCCTCGTATCACTTTTGTGCCTGCTTGAATCGACAAACTCGATCGAATCCCTCGCGACGCATGGACCATTAAAAATCTACTCACCAGGTTGCGGCAGGGCCCATGATGGCGCGGCCATAGTCTCCCGGTCGATTCCACTCCCCCCTTCGCTCGGCAAACGCAAGATCGAGGTGACAGCCACTGACTTCGCGCCAGAGGCAATCGATGCCGCGCGCGCAATTTACGGAAAGTTGGAAAATCAAGGACTGAAGATCGCGGTCGAGGACGCGCGAGCCGATGTCCCCGTCCCGGAAAAAAATAAATTTCACGTCGTGTTTGACCGCGCCATGCTTTGCGCCCTGCGCCCCGACCTGCGTCCGGCATACCTGCGGGCCTGTCACGACCGCCTCGTCCCTGGCGGCGTCTTCCTGTCACTGCCATTCACACGGATCGAGGATACTCCCGAGCATCCGCCAGGATCGGGCCCGCCTTTTGAGATCACCATGG
>CAWUNT010000155.1:0-5596 GCA_963923405.1 uncultured bacterium
TGGCTGGTGCGCGTGGTCCGCTGGTGGTTGAGGATGAAAGCTACCTGATCGGACGGGTCAGTGTTCCGCAAGTGTTCCGGCAGCAGATGCGCGCCGCGCCGGTTGTCGTGGTTGAGACCTCTCTTGAGGAGCGCGCCCGCAGCATTTTCGATGACTACGTGACCCGGCCGCTGGATGGTGGTTGTGCCGTGGATCCCTTGTGGGGAATTCTGGCCGGCAACATCGCGGCGCTTGAACGGCGTCTTGGCGGCAAGGAAACAGCCGATGTTCTCCGGATGCTGGAAAAGGGGCGGGAGTCACCGCGTGTTTTCGACGCGCAAGCGCCCTGGATAGTGTTTTTGCTGGAAAGTTATTACGACCGCGCTTACGCGCGTTCGACGCAACTGGATGACAGAGATGTCGTGTTCCGTGGCGATCGTCGCGCTTGTCATGAATTCCTGGGGAATCAGAAATGACCGAGATCAAGCTCACTCAAACGGTTCAAAAAGGCGGATGTGCCGCGAAATTGCCGGCCGGCGCGTTGCGCGAGGTCTTGGCCGGGCTGAAACAACCGCGTCCGGCGGAATTGTTGCTCGGGCACGAGACGATGGATGACGCGTGCCTGTGGGACCTTGGTGACGGTCGCTTGCTCGTGCAGACGCTGGATTTTTTCACTCCGATTGTGGACGACCCTTTCGAGTTCGGCGCGATCGCGGCCGCGAATTCCATCAGCGATGTGTACGCGATGGGTGGCAAGCCGGTAACCGCGATGACGATCCTCGCGTTTCCGGGTAGCCAGCTGCCGCTCGAATTGATCCGTCCGTTGATGGACGGGGCGATGTCAGTCCTGAACCGCGCCGGAGTTGCGTTGGCCGGTGGTCACACGATTGATGACGAGACCCTGAAGATGGGTTTTTCGGTCACAGGCTTTGTTAACAAGGGGCGGCACTGGACCAACGCCGGGGCAAAGCCAGGCGACGCGCTGATCCTGACCAAAGGCCTCGGGACAGGAACGATTTGCGCGGCCCTCAAGAAGGGTTCGACTTCGTTTGCGAATGCCGCCATTGCCAGCATGACCGCGATCAACGACGTGATCGACGCGCTCGCGCCGTTTGATGTCCATGCGGCGACAGACATTACCGGTTTCGGCCTTGCCGGCCACGCCGTTCAGATGGCGGAGGCCAGTGGCTGCGGATTTTTGATCAATCCTGAATCTTTGCCTACACTTGAAGGAGCGTTTGAGTGCCTCGAGTCGGGGCATTTGACTCGCGCCCATTCATCAAACGCGACCTACGTGCAGGGTCGGGTTGAATGGTTGTTTGATTGGCCGGAGGCGCGCCGCAAGATTGTGGTGGATCCGCAGACTTCAGGTGGACTCCTGCTGTCCTTGCCCGCGGATCAGGCGCACGATGCGCTCATCGCGATCAAGGCGGCCGGCTTTCCCAAAGCTGCCTCGATCGGCGTTGTGGTTGACGGCGGCTGCATGAAAGACGGAATTCATCTCTCTTTTTCCCGGAAGCCCTGACGACGGTGGCCTCCGGCAAGAACCGGAGGCTCCCAGACATGGGCAAGGTTTGTCCGATCGCAGAGCGCGGACTCGGTCGCGGCGCCATGAAGTCGCAGTTCGGCCTGTCGCATGCCCTGTGCTCGACCCAGAGTGCTGGCGGATTCAATGGTCAACCGGTCGCTGGCTGGCTGGTCGGACTGAACGGTCAGCACTGGGGCGAGGATTTCCGTATTTGCACGGGCACCCATGTCATCGGATCTGCCTTTACTTCCAACATTTGCCTGACGCACCCGGGCATCTCCACCCGGCACGCCGAGATTTCCATCGATCCCGGTGCCGCGAGTATCCGTGATCTCGGCGCGCGCGACGGTGTTTTCGTCAATGGACAGCAAATATCTTCCGCGCAGATCCTGGACGGCGACGAGATTTCGTTCGGGGCGGCACGATTCGTGTTCCGGACATCTGCCCGCAGGGAGCCCGGGTATCGTCCAACGCTACGTCCTCGTCCTGAGTCTTCCGCCTTCCGGAATGAAACGCCAAAACGGGTCTGCCTGGCGTGGCTCGTCGGGCAATACGGTCCATACTCGGGTCAGGATTTTCGCCTGGTGAGCGGCGAGAACTTTTTCGGGAGTGAAGAAGGACTGGAAGTCTCCCTGGTGGACTCGAAACTTGCCTCGAGGGCTGGCCATTTCGCTGTGGCGCCTGGCGAGTGTGTCTTGATCCTCGGTGGTAACGGGAGTTCATCTCGAAGGCCATTGCTGGACTCCGACGAGACGCAGATCGGCAGTCATGGGTTCTACTTGAAAATCCTCTAGGACGGGTTCATGGGATCACCATCATTTAATTTCGGGGCCATCCGCCCGGTCGCGATGGTCGCCATCGCGGCCAGTTCCGTTTTGATTTTTCCACGCGCCGCATTATCAGCCGGCAAGTCGGTTGTCGTGCGCACGGTCGAGTCGACTGACGATTTCAAATTGCGGATTTATACCCGCGTTTTTGAATCCGAGAACAAGATCACGTTTCCAGTCACGACGGTTGATCGCGAGGCATTCAATTTGGAGTTGGGCCGTGATGGAAAGGTGAGTCTCAAGCCTGAGTCATTGGCGACCTTCGGGGGAGCTTTTGGCGGATCTGGTCAATCCCGCGCACGCCGACTGGTCATTGCCGTCCCGGTCGCCACCGACGTGCCTGCGGCTTTCCTGAAGGAAATCCAGCAAACGATCGCCGAGAACTTGCCCGCGACCCGCAGTGAGTTTTTCTCCCTGATCTCAGTCACCAGCGCCGGGATCGTCGAGCTGGCAGCCTCAACTCCTGGCGAGTCGGATAACTTCAGGGCGTTCCAGCGGACACTTCTCGACGCGAAGGCCTCCGGCAGGGCCACGGGAATCCAGGATCCGGTTTGCGCCGCCGCGGACAAGTTCGAGGAATGGTCCCGCTACGCGGAAAAACCGGGTGAGCAGAAGGGTATTGTCTTGTTGGGGAATCCGTCCGTGTCGTCACGAGACGACTTGCGCAAGCTCGAAAAGTGCCTTGGTCGCCTTGCGCGCAACTCAGTCCCGGTATTCCTGTTGAGCGCGGCGGCTGTCCCGGGTGGCAGCGTCAGCGCCGCTGAAATTTTTGATCGTCCCGATTTGGTCTCAGGTGGTTTCGTCCAGAGGGTGTCGTCGCGCGTGGATCTTTTCCCCGCGTTGCTCAACGCGTTGGCGAACCTGAATGACGAGTACGTGGCGACATTCAATCTTTTTCCCCTGATCGGCACATGGGATGGTCGCAATGCCATATCGGTCGACGGCCAATCCATTTTCAAGGTGGCGGTCACGTATCATGGTGAGACAGTCTCAACCGGAGTCTTGTCCGTTCCCGTGCCACAGGCGTGGCGTGAGAGTCTCGCGCAGATCGACAAGTCCCGCGGGCCCGTCGAGAAACTGGTTCGCGCGATCATGGGCCTCAATCCCGCCGAAAAAATGGTCGCGCTTGGGTTGGCTGCGGTGCTGCTGGTCGCGGTGCTTTTCCTGTTCCGGTACTTGTGGCTGTCATTGCGGCTGGCGTTACGGACTGTACGATGCAGGACATGCGGCCTGCGTGTGAAGACCAGCTTCAGCAATTGCCCTTATCGAGACGAAAACCTGGTGGGATGGCTCTCTGTACTGGGCGGGCCCGGCATCGGCATGGTCCTTCCGCTAAGGCAGGGGAAAAACCTGATCGGGTCCGGATCGAGCTGCGGCATTCACCTGGAAGGCCCAAAGGTCAGACGCAAACACGCTGAAATGATTGTAGAAAACGGCAAGGCTCAATTGCGTTTGCTGCATGCCGCTGATGACAGGAAGCCGGTTGACTGCGTGAATGGTTTCCAGCTGGGGGAACCCCGCCTTGTGTGCAACGGGGATGTTTTGCGGCTGGGATCGGTCCATCTGAGGTTCGAGGCGAAAACCGGCCCGGGGTGACTCGTGGCAGACCGTGTTTCCATCCGTTTTGTCTCAGGTCCTCTTAGCGGGCAGACTTTTTCTCTGGGACCGGGAGAGCTTTTCTACATTGGATCCGATCCCGCGTGCGGTGCCGTTGTACCCGGTGATCCCACCGTAGCCGTCAAGCACGTATGCATTTATTACCGCGCCCCGGGGAAGATCCTGGTCAAGGATCTTGGCTCCAGTTCAGGCAGTCGTTTGAACGGCAAGGCGCTAGGCCGGACGTCGCGACTTCGCGCGGGCGACCGCGTTACGGTCGGGATGACTTCAACATTTCAGTGCAGCGTTTGGGACCCTTTGCAGCCCAGTCGCGTGACGATGGCGCTCAAGCAGGGCCTGTCTTCGATGAATCGCATCCGCTACCCGAAAGTTGCCGACTTGTCGTGGCACCCGGGAAATCGATTGCGGACCGCGTCCGCGGGTGTCATGGCAGGATTGGCTCTGGCCCTCGTGGTGTTCACCGCGACGGGAATCCTCGATAAACGTAACGGCATCCACGGAGTTGACGGCGGGGACGGTGGAGCCAGGATGGAGCTTCGCGCGTTGACTCCAGTCGTGAACGGCGGTGCGGGAGCGCAAGCCGGGACGGGCATGCCGGCGCGGCCTGATGAGCCGCGGCGCGTCGAGCTGGACCGTGATTTCATATGGGACGAGATCGTCAACATATCCGTGCGATTCGGTGAAACGCCTCCTTCGGCGATGGACCAGAAATTTCTGGACAAGGTGCAAGGATGGATTGTGCGCTTCACTGCCCGCGGGTATCACCGTGAACTGTTGCGTCGTCGCGAACAGTACATTCAACCGATCGAAGACGCGCTGCGTGCGAGGAACTTGCCGGTGGAGCTTGGTTATCTCGTCTGGATTGAATCCGGATATGACATCAAGGCCCTTTCGCCGGTGGGCGCGCGCGGACTCTGGCAATTGATGCCAGCGACGGCACGGGAATATGGACTCAAGGTTGACCCTGGGCGGAGACTGGATGAACGGGTCGATCCGGCAAAGAGTTCACGAGCCGCGGCGGATTACTTGAGTTTCCTGATGCGCATGTTCGGTAGTCAGAGGTACTTGTTGGCGATCGCGTCATACAACACGGGGCAGAACCGGGTACAGCGATCCCAGATCGCCACGACGATCAAGCGATCCCGTGTCGCGGACTTCTGGCATCTTGCTGACCAGTTGCCCGCCGAGACAGTGGATTACGTCCCGAAATTCCTCGCCGCGGTAATCGTCGCGCGCAATCCCGACCGTTTTTAGATCATGAAACAGATGGCCGCGACCAGTGTCGGCGGAATCGCCGCTACGAGCAGTTTCAGCGGCTCGATTCCGGCGGCGCCAAACTGGCCCTTGAGGATGGCGTAACCAGCCGGGTTCGGGGCGTTGGCGATCACGGTCAAGCCGCCGCCAGTAACGGCCCCGGCAACCACTGCGATCCTTGCCGGGGCCGACAGGGTATCGACCTGTGACGCGAGGTAAGTGAGAGCGGCGTTGTCGGTGATGGCCGTCAGCGCGGTAGCGCCCCAGAAAATCACTGTGTCGCTGGCGTTCTCGAGAAGGGGACGAAGCCACCATTCCTGTCCCTTGCCAAGGACGACGAGCCCAGCCCTGTCTCTTATACACATCTGACGCTGCCGACGATACTCCTTGT
>CAWUNT010000156.1:0-5540 GCA_963923405.1 uncultured bacterium
CCGGACACCGGGCCATTCGTGCCGCGCCAATTCCATGGCTGCCGTGTTCAGGATCATGTCGCCGATGAAACTGGTCTGCAGCCAGACGAGATCCGTCACCAGTCGTCCGGACAGTTCCGGCAACTCACGATTTGACTTTGCGTTTGAAGACAAGGGCGTCCTCTCCATCCGAATAATATCCTTTGCGCACAGAGACCCGCGTCATGCCAAAGGATTCGTAAAGGGCGATGGCAGGTTTGTTGGACAACCGGACCTCAAGAAACAGTTCCTCTTTCGGGGCACTGCCAAAGGCCGTTCCATGCTGGTCGCCGGGATGGTTTGCCAGCCAGTCGAAAAGTCCTTCCATGATCAAGCGGCCAAGTCCCGCGCGCCTCATTTCTGGACGCACGAAAATATAAAGAAGGTCCGCGGAGTATGGCCCGACATCGATCAAGACCGCGGCCTGCCACCGGTCCTGACCCGCGGCGCCATTCGCCACAAGGTAGAAGAGTTTCACCGATGGACGTTGCAAGGCCTCGATCACCTGGTCAAACGACCAGAATCCCCCGGGTTCCCTGCGCCAAATCCCCGAAATTTCGCGCAACGCGGCAACCTGCTCCGGGGTCTTCCGGTAGATCTCGAAAGTCATGCTCCGCCCGGAGTCACTCACGCTTGCGACCCTTGAAATCGAGAGGCACCCAGGAATCGCCCCCTTCGTAAATCCGTACGACCGTACGGGCCTTCAACTCTGAAAGCCAGGTCGAGGCCGGAGTTGTCGCGTCACGCGGCGGCCCGCTCAACTGCCTCTCGCGGCTTTTGCGGAATCCCTCGACCTGCAGAATGGTCCCGGTGAAACGGGACATTTCCTCGTCATCCATCGCGATCGCGGAAATCCCCGCGGCCAGTTGCGCGTCGGCGGCCTTGCGCGCGCTGATTCTCTCGCCGGCTTTCATGATCGCCTTGGGCGATGGCTGAAAACTGCCGAGGCGGGCCGCCTCCTGACGGATCACCATGTCCTCGCTGAACTTCTTCAGCACTTCACTCCACGACGACGAAACTTCGTCCATGAAAGACGCGCGCGGCAATTTTTCTTTTTGCGCGGACGGTTCTTGCAACAACTCACGAACAAGAAACCATCCGATGACATGACGCTGGGAGTACGAAGAACCACTGACAGATACAACGAGACGGTCTGAAACCGGCGCCCCGTCGGCCAATGCCAGCGCGGGTTTCAACGGTCCCCCGAAATGCGCCGCGACCGACATGACGCTGGCCACAGCGAAACTGATTGTTCTTTGCAAGCGTTTTTTCATGGCAACCCCATACAAAAAACCGTCCGGGAACCAGAGTACGGGAAAAAACAAAACCCCTGAATCACAAAGCCTTGACAAGAATCCGGCCCCCTGCAAGTCTCTCTTCAATCAAGTGTGAACTCAAGAGTCACAAGATTAAGTCACAAGCTTCTTGGAGGGGTCCATGAACAAGGCAGATCTGATCGAACAAATTTCCAAGATGACGAACGCAACGAAAGCAGACACCGAGCGTCTTCTCGATGCATTCGTCGACGTCGTCTCGAAGAACATCAAGAAGAAGGACGGCGTGAAGCTGGTCGGCTTCGGTACGTTCGCGGTTTCCAACCGCAAGGCTCGCGTTGGCCGCAACCCGCAAACCGGCGAAGAAATCCAGATCCCGGCTCGCAAGGTTCCGGTTTTCCGTCCTGGCAAGGAACTGAAAGACGCAGTTCGCTAATTCGGCGAACGGCATCGCGCCGTGAAATAGAAACCCCCCGCAAGTCTCGTGCTTGCGGGGGGTTTTCTGTTCGCATGAATCAACTCTGGTATTCGTCTGACTCCTCAAGAAAATCCACCAGACGGTACTTCACCAGATCCTCGGCCCGGATGATGCGCAGCTCGCCATCAGAATCCCCGTCGTCCTCACGGGAAATCAGGTAACTGCCAGATGTCCCGCCGTTCTGGTAATTGAGAACGATCCACATTTCCTTGTTCTCACGATCAAAGACTCGAAATGGCACCATCACGCGTTCCTCCCCTTGGGCGGCTGTTTTCGATTTTTCCTCAGTTCCGCGCGCTGGACCGTCATGCGGTTTCGCATCCGCAATTTTCCGGCACGCAACAAGTCCCGGGCCTGCCGCGCCAAATGCATCTGGACGGCGTATACCTGGGTGCGGGGCATTTTGGGCTGGGACGCGGCAAAGTCAAGGAACTCTTTACGCCGGTCGTCCCGCAGCAATCCCAGCACGCGGGTCTTCAGGGACTCATCCATCAGTTTCCACGCGACGGCCCAGTCCTTGTCCCCGAAACGGTTGAACGCCTCGAACAGGCTGGGGTCGTCCAGCAGCCTGAAATCCGGGAACAGAAACTCGCAATTTTCCGCCAGACGGGCCAGATGCGGCATCTTCTGATGAAGTTCCGCCATGATCCCCTGGCGCGTGACCGGGTCCAGTTCGCGCAAGACCGAGACCGCCAGGGCCAGGCCGTAAAACCGCCGCGGAGGACGCAATCCCGGATCGACGTTCCTGATGTTCATCACGATCCGCCCATCACGACGGTCGCGCCCAACTGATCCGCAGGATCGTTCTCATCCAGAAAGGATCCTATGATCCGGCACGTTTTCTCCGCTGCCGTCATGGGATTGTCGAACGCGACCAGCAGGGAACACGTCAGCCAGTTGGAAGCGCTGTCCGACGGGGCGAGGGTGATCTTGCACGTCTTGTTCACCTGGTTCGATGCCGTGCGGGCCCCGGCGAAGAACTGGTCCTGGCACAGGCGCGGATGGTCCGCGGGCTTTGCCTTGATGCTGCGTGAGATGAACGTCAATTTGCCCTGCGACCCGGCGGGCAACGTCCACACCGTCTGCCCACCCTGCGCCGTCTCGTTGAACCCTTCGGCGATCAACCTTCGCGCGGGGGGCGGCGCGCCTTCACCGTCATCATTCAGGTCGCGCGGCAGATCGGCGTAATGAAACACGACAGCCCCGCGCTGCGCGCCCGACACGACGCGGGACAACCGCAACCCGTCCGCCAGGGCGACCGGGTAACGCGCCAGGGTCCGGCCGCTGATGTCAGCCGTCCCGACCGAGAGGGTATAAGCCTCGGGCCATGAACGGCCCGGTTTTTTCAGTTTCACGTAAACATCAAGGATCCCGCCCCGCGCCCCCGCGCGATCCTGCAGGTAAAACTGCGAAGCGAAAACCACCGGGACAGGAGGATCGAGGAACGGATGCCAGTCCGCGTAAAACACATCGGTCGTGTTCGCGCCGTCAGCACCCACGAGTTTGAAGACCTGGCCATTCGGTCCCGGCTGGGGTAACCGGTCCAGGAAAATTCCGGTCGTGGCCGCCGGCGTCGCGAGGCGGATCTCTCCCCACCCCCAGACCACGCCGTTTTCCTCATAGGCAGCGATCCGGGCCTGCGAATTGCCACGATCCCGGCACGCGGAAATCCCGCACATGCCCAAGATACCGGCAGTCCACGCCGCATAGAACCCGACCCGGAAGCCGACCCGACGCACCCGGACTCCCCGACATGATTCCATTTCAACAGGATTCCAATTCAATGCGGCCCCGCTCGCTGATATGATTGCTGTAGTGGAATCATATCAGAACGACGGGAACGACGAGAAGGACGGGCACAGTGCAGGCACCTGGCAACGCCAAAGAGACCAGTGATGAGACGATTTTCGACAAGATCCTGACGCGCCAGATTCCCGCCGCGATCGTCCATGAGGACGACCACGTTCTTGCCTTCAAGGACATCCAACCCCAGGCCAAAGTCCACGTCCTTGTCATCCCGAAACGGCGCGCGACCAGCCTTCATGACCTCAAGGACCGCCCCGTCGCGCAAATTGGCGAATTCATGGCCGGCGTCGCGCGCGTCGCCGAAAAACTGGGACTCGCCCGGGGCGGATACCGCGTGGTCCTCAACACAGGCCCCGACGCGGGGCAGACGGTTTTTTACGTCCACGCCCACATCCTTGGCGGGGAACCTCTCGGCAGATTCGGCGCATGACCACTGGCCCCGGCAATCTCCGCCAGCCGCTTTTACTGGCGCCAGACAATTTCACGCCGCGATCCCGCACGCCGTGGGCGGGGACGGACATTCACGCCCGTTACAAAAAACTGGTCTCGAAAGAAGAGTGGATCGGCGAATCGTGGGAAATATCGTGTGATCCCGCGTTCCCGTCGCGGGTCGCGGGCGACAGTCCCTTTTCAGGCCAGACCCTGCGACAAGTCATCGCGGACTACCCTGACGAGGCGATTTCGCCCGGACTCGCGAAAAACGCCAGCTGCGATATTCTCGTAAAATTGGTCAACGCGGCCGCGCCGCTGTCCCTGCAAGTGCATCCTGCCGATGACGATCCGATGTTGGCGCCGGGCGATTGCGGCAAACCGGAATCGTGGCTGATCCTGCACGCGGAACCAGGGGCCGGGATCTACCTGGGCCTCAAGCGCCCCATGACGCGCGCAGCGCTCCGTGAAGCCCTGGGCGCGGGCAAGTTGACCGGGGATGACCTGCATTTTGTCCCCGTCCACGAGAACGACTACTTCGAAGTTTCACCGGGCGTCATTCACGCGATCGGCCCCGGTATCACGATGTTGGAGCCGCAAAGGATCCAGCCCGGCAAGAGCGGCAAGACCTACCGCGTGTGGGACTGGAACCGCAAGTACGACGCCAGCGGCCAAGAGGACCCCGTCGCCGGAAAACCACGCGAACTTCACGTCGAGCAAGCCCTGCGCCTGTTTGATCCCATGACCCAGCATGGTCCCGGGTTCGCGGCGTCGGTCATGCGTCAAGGCACGCGATCCCATCCTGCGAATGGAACCAGCGTCCTGACGTTCCCGGCGAACGAAAACTATCAGGTGCGCCGGGTCCAGATGCTGCCCGGGGCGGCCTGCCACGTGGAAGTCGCCGGTGGCGAGGGATTTGCCACCATGACGATCCTTGACGGGTCCGTCACGGCGGGCGGGACCCGGATCCCCGCCGGCCATTCGGCCTTCATCCCGTGGGCGGCGTTTCCATTCGCCGTAGAGTCGGCTCTGGGAACGGATTTCGCGCTGGTGTCGCACGCCGGGTTGGACCTGCGGTTCGTGTTGAGTCACCGTACCGGGCCGTGTTAAATTCCGGATTCCTGAGAGAAGTTCCCTTTTCCCGGCAAGAGGCTGCCATGGCGTACAAGAAGTTGCTCGTAGACAACCCGGTTTGTTCCCGTCGTTTCCACATCACGTTTGACGACGAGGCCGGCACGGTCGCCAAGACGGAAGTCCGTTGCAGTTACTGCAACGTGGTCGTCTTCTCCGAGGAAAACCACGCGCCCGCCAAACTGGCGCGCGAGGAAAACCTGACCAAGACCACGGCTCTGTCAAACCGCCTCGCGAAGCAGTGCGACTTTGAGGACCCGTTCCGCAACACGCGCACCGGCAAGGTGACGACTCCGATTGACTCGACCGAGGTCAAATTGACGTGACGCCACCGCGCGAACTCGTCGTCATCGACCCGGCGGCGCACACTCCCGAGACCGACAGTTTCAACCATATCTCGGATA
>CAWUNT010000157.1:0-5539 GCA_963923405.1 uncultured bacterium
CGGGATTGGTCCAAATGGCGTCATCATCGTTTGCGGACGCGACGCCGGCCCCGCCAGATCCCGCGGGTCCGGGGGCCAAATAATGCTCAGGAATTTCCTGGGCGAACGCATGCGAGGCGGTGCAAAAGATTGCCGCAATGATGCCATGTCGCGCGGTACGCATTCGCGATAGACCTCTGGGGTACCCGTTTGAGGGATAACGTCCCAGAAATCATATCATTCTTGAGCGGGTCCCGCAGCATTTCCGAGGGCTGCGCCCAGGGTGCGGTTCAGAATCTCGAGGTCTTCTTTCTCCTGGAGCAACTGCGCCATGGTCTGGTCCTTGTGCTCAAGGGTTTCCCGCAGGGTGGCCAGCTGCATGTCCTTGGACTTGATGACCTCGTCCTTCATCTGGACAACCGCGTCAGTCATGGCCGACAGCTTGGTCAGGGTGTCCTGGGTCAGTCGCAGGATTTCGCGGTTTTCCTCTTTGGCCAGGCTCAGGTGATCCAGAAGCAACGCCAGTTCCGTCGATTGCGGAAGTCCGGATGTTTCCATCGAGATGATGGAATTCTGGGTTCCCTGAAACCCCGTCGAGGTCGCGCCCTGCAGGGCTCCAGCGGGGTTTCCTGTAGCGCCGAACTCAAGGGGCGGAAGGTCTCCCTCAGTCGATTGCGACCGGTAGCTCGATGGCGCCGGGTTGGCAATGGCTGCGGCGCTGATGGACTCATAGACCAGCACTTTGCCGCGGGAAGTTCTGCCGACGAGTTGTCCCCGCCGGAGCAGGTTCCAGACCTCATCCGGGGAAAGACGCTGGCGACGCGCGTATTCCTCGATGGTCAGGCCATCCATCGAGGCGTTTTCTGTTGAGTGATTTTCTGTCGAAGCATTTTCGGGTGCCGGGCATTCCGGGCAAGAAACATCGAGACTGGTCCCGGGCAGGGAGTTGTTCTTCTTTCCGAATAGCGATCCGAACACTTTTGGGGACCTCTGAAAGATGGCGATTTGGGAAATACTTGTAACAGGTTGGATACCGCATCCGACGATGATTCCGCAACTTTCTTCCTGAACTTATTTGGCGCCGGGCCGATGAAACTGACCGGAGGACTGTGGCCGTGCCCGACCAGCAAACACCATCCAAATCTGTTTGGACCCGTCATATCGCTAACTTGCGCCGCTCCGCTGTGCCAGTTTTGATCGGGACGGCTTTGACCCTCGGGACTGTCTGGACCCAGTTCAACCTGGTGACCAACCAGCGTTCCGCGTTGACCGACATCCTGCGCACGGCCGAGTCAAAGTTGCTCGACATTCGATTCCGCCTGCGCGGGCCACTCAAGCCCGAGTCAAAGGTCGGCATCCTGGCGGTCGACGAGAAGTCCGTCCGTTCCATCGGCCGTTGGCCGTTTCCCCGCAGTGTCTATGAAAAGGTCTTCGCGAACCTCAAGGCCGCGGGTGTGACCTGGGTCGGAATGGACATCACATGGAGCGAACCCGAGCGCACGTTGCTTGAGGACGTCTTGCCGCGCGGGGCGGCAGCAGCCCGCATCGACGCGGCCGGACTCCGCAGGTTGTCGGCTGCGCTCGGCGAAGCAAGTCCGGGGGACCAGAGCCTCGCGCGCGGTGTGAAAGCTTTTGGCAACGTGGTCCTCGGGTACTTTTACTATCCGACCCTCGAGGAGGCGCCTCCCGCGGCGGACAAGCCCTTTGCCGGCCTTGAGTTGATGGAATCCTCGGCGATCCAGAACGTGATCCTTCCTGACAACATGGAGCTCAAGGACTATCCGTTTATCCAGGCCTATGGTGTTTCGCCCAACATCCCCATGATCAACATGGCCTCGAGTCATCACGGGTTCTTCAACAACGAACCCGATGAGGACGCAGTCATCCGCTGGATCACTCTCGTTCGCAGCATCAAGGGCCGGCTTATGCCCAGCCTGGCCCTGAAAACCGTCGCCAACGCGATGGGGCGCGAGCCGGTCGTGTTCTTTGACAGCCACGGGGTACAGGACATCGTCCTGATGAACCCGAACGACGACAAGGATCTTGTGCAGATTCCGGTCGACCCGGTGGGCATGGGGCGTGCCATGATCAACCATCTCGGCGGTCGCCAGACATTCCCGCATTTCAGTTTCCTTGATGCGCTGAATGACTCGTTCTCTCCGGGCGAGCGCGAAAAATTGAAGGGAGCCGTCCTCCTGGCCGGGCCTACGGCAACAGGCATCAATGATATCCGCGCCAACTCGTTTGACGCGGTGATCGACGGTGTCGAGAACCATGCCGCGTTCATGGACAACGTGATCACCGGCAATTTCATGCGGCGTCCCGCTTCGATCTACAAGATGGAATTCCTTGGAATCCTGGCCATTGGCCTGTTGACGACGGGATTCGTCAGTTTCCTGTCGGCTTCCAGTTCTGCCCTCGCCACGATGATGCTGCTCGTGGTCTTTGTGGTTCTCGACAAGTTCCTGTGGTTCGGAAAAGGTCTGTGGGTGGTGGCAGCGGCGCCGATCTTCACTGTCATGGGTGTTTACATCCTCGTGACGACCTACCGTTACCTGACCGAGGAACGCGAGAAGAAGAAAGTCAAAGGCGCTTTCTCGCTCTATCTGAGCTCGGACGTGATCAACCAGGTTCTCGAGGACCCGTCGTCCCTGAAACTCGGCGGCGAGAAAAAAGAGCTGACGGTCTTTTTCAGTGACGTCCGCGACTTCACGACCATCTCGGAGTCCATGACTCCGGAAAAACTGTGCGAGCTGATGAATCTTTATTTCACGCCGATGACGAAGATCGTCCTGGATTCCAAGGGCGTTCTGGACAAGTTCATCGGTGACGCCATCATGGCTTTCTGGGGCGCGCCGATCGAGTTGCCGAACACAGCCGATGTCGCGTGCGAGGCGTCGATCAAGATGCTCTACGAACTTGATCGACTGCGCGTCGATTTTCCGAAGATGGGATTGCCCGTGGTCGACATCGGGATTGGCCTCAATACCGGACCGATGTCGGTAGGAAACATGGGATCCGACGAACGTTTCACGTACACAGTGATGGGTGACAACGTGAACCTTGGTTCGCGCCTTGAGGGACTCACCAAGGAATATGGTGTGAAGATCCTGCTCAGTGACCGGACATTCGCCAAGATTTCGCGCAAGGACTTCCATTTGCGCGATTTGGACACGATCAGGGTAAAGGGAAAACTGGAACCGGTACGTGTCCATGAGTTGATGCGCCCTGACGCGCTGGGCGCCGGCAGGGAATCCTTGCTGAAAGAATTCACGGGGCACTTCAACGAGGGCCGGACCCACTATTTGAAGCGTGAATGGGCCAACGCCCAGAAGGCGTTCATGCAATGCCTGACGATCCGCCCGGAGGACAAGGCGACTGGCATTTACATGGAGCGGATCGTTGAGCTCAAGGACATGAATCTCGATGACACATGGGACGGCGTCAAGACGTTCAAGCACAAATGAGAAAGTACCTCACGGCTTCATCGTGTTTCCTGGTCTTCGCGGCCGTCGCGGTCCTGGCGACCCCGGAGGCATGGCAACTCGATCGCCCGGTTACCCACGATCACGCGATACACTATGCGTCGGCCTGGCAATTGATCCATCGGATGATCCATCAGGACTTCGATTTTTCCATGCTCCCGCGAATTATCTGGGGATGGAACGACTCATGGGCCGCCGGAGCTCCGGTGGGATACGTTTACCCGGTCCTGGCATCGTGGCTTGTCGCGGCGCTTCACGGGATATTCACCGTACTGAGCTTCGGACAATTGCCTCTGGGCTTTGCTTACGCGGTCGCGATCATCCTCGCGCATTTCCTTGAGGGACATTCGTTATACGCCCTGGGTCGTACCATGGGTTATCCCAAGGCCGGTTTCCTGGCGGGACTTGTTTTCATGACACAGGTCGGCGCTCCTTTTATCGGAGGTTGGCATTGGACCCATTATGTCGGTGTCTGGCCGGTTTCCCTGTCAGTGTCATTGTCAATTTATGCCTGTGCCGCGTTTTTCCGCCTGACCGTGGCCCCCGGGCCGCGAACCGCCGGTATTTTCGGCCTCTTGTGGGGAGGGGCCCTTTTGGCGCATCCGCTGCAGATGATTCATTTCGTGGTCATGGTGCCAGCGATGCTGGTCGCAATATTCTGGCGCTGTGGCGCAGGAAGGATTCAGGCCGCGCGATGGTTGTTAGCCGGATCTGTTGTGGCCGCGGGCATCGGTGCCTTGTGGATTGTTCCTTTTTTGTCGGTCACCGCGTACGCGGAGCAGGAATTTTTCTTGTTGTGGAAACCGCTGACGGATTTACTTCGCGAGATGGTGACTGGAAAGATTTATCCCGGACTCTTGCCCGCGATTCAGATTGTCGGACTGGCCGGGATTGTGCTGGCATTCTTGCGCGGCAACCCGGCGATGCTGGCCATTGCCCTGACGTGCCTGGTTCTGGTTGTTACAGGCAGCAAGTCTTTTTACGACGCGCTCAGTCTCGGCGGTCTCGGGCGACCGTTCAAGATCATCCAGTACATCCGGTTCCAGGCGATCTTGCGCCCCTACTGGTGCCTTGCCGGCGCGGTTTTTCTCATTCCATTTGCCTCCTCGATTTTTCGCCGGCACGGGACGCTGATTGTGACCACTCTTTTCGTCGTGGCCTGCGTGCCCGACGCATGGAACGCGTTGTTCTTGAAACGGGCTCTTCATCCATGGCCGCGCAGGCACGCCGATTATGAGGCAGTGGTGTCATGGTTGCGCGACGTCGAGGCCTCGGACCAGGGGTTTTTCAGGGTCGCGGTTTTCAACAAGCCCAATGACCCCTGGTCTCACGAGTTGACGGAACTGGTGACGAGGGTGCGAAGTCCCGTGATTGCCGCGAACTATCATCCCACGCTGAATTTCAGATCCCTTGCCCGCACGCAAACAGCGGAAACGCTAAAATTGCTGAGCATCCGCTACCTGATTTCGGAGACGGAAAACCCGGGAGTCCTTGATTTTGTCACCTGGCAATTCCGTCAGCGCGCCGGACGATATTTCATTTACGAGAACAACCTCTGGTCACCCGAACGGGTTTCAATGCGGACGCTGGACGGTCAACCGGCACAAAATTCTCTTGTACGCGAAATGTCCCCCGACAGTTTCGCTGATCGCGACGGACTTTACGCCGAGGTCAGTCCCGGCACGCGCGGGTTCGTCTGGTTTCACACGTCATGGTTTCCCCGCTGGCATGCAACGTGGACCGGGCGCGGTGGCGACCACAGGGAAATTGAAGTGCGTCCCCTGCGCTTGACCAGGGATGTGGAATTGATATCGGTGGCCATTCCGGAAGATGGTGGTGGACGGATTCACCTGCGATTTGTCCACGGATGGCCCGAGTACGCCGGGATGGCCATCTTTCTTGTGGCGATGGGGGCTGCGTTGGCGCTGGTTTTCCACGTGCCGGTCAGCCGGGCCGCGCGACGATCACGGTCCGTCCGAGGGTCGTGATCCAGTGGAGGCATTCTTCCACGCGCCGCTTCGCGTCCCTGTCCAGTCCAGAAAAAGGCTCGTCCAGCAACAACACATCAGCGTCTT
>CAWUNT010000158.1:0-5524 GCA_963923405.1 uncultured bacterium
TTTCATTCTGATCTGGAAAACGTGCCTGCATGCGGCAGTTGAAATCAATTCCAGCGATCTCGGCATTGTTGAAATCGATGGAATATCCCGCGACGGTCAACACATCCGGAAAATTGTTCGCGTCGGTGAAGTTGACGTCAAACCACCCGACCTGGTCGCCGATCGGGTCGCGGAGTTGGATGATGGCCCAGTCGCGTCCACGGTCCGTTTGGGGCTGGAATGTTCCCGGCCAGATCCTTTCGATCCATGACTCGGCCGGCGTCGTGCCGCTGACATAGTCTGCCCGGAACCAGGTCAGGTTGGTTGAGATCTGGCTGGTGGCGGGATCGACGACGCAGTGCGCCGCGGTCAGGACCAGATCCCGGCCGATCATCGTCCCGGTGCAACCAGTGTCGAATATCTTGCCGATGGCGGTCCACGGCCTCAGGTGCCTGTCCATCGCGACACGGTTATCGTCCCCGAAAACATTTTGGAGTGAGCTGGCCTGGTGCCTCTGATTGCCGCATCCCTGCGCGCCAACGGCGAGGACGGGCGCCAGGACCGATAAAATGGTCGAGCAAGAGAACATTTTCAGGTGGTTGCGGTAGAAACGCATGAGGCTCCCGGGGGATTATCGCGCCGCGGGACTCGCGGCGGGGCAGAGATAACCCCGTCCGCTTCAATTTGCAATATTTTCGGGGCCGATACGCTATCGGGGCGCGCTGGTCTTGACGTCAGGGTGCGAATGGCGGGGGATAGTCCTCTTGCGTTTCGCCGCCGGCCCCCTGCATGCACAGGTTGACGCAAGGCGTGTTTCCGTCGCGGACGAGGCCCGGTGGATTACCCGGGGACGCGCAGTAATCGTTGGCGGCGCCGACCAGGCCCGCGATTTCTCCAAGGTCGGAATATCTTGTGGCCTGCGCCGCGCGCAGGAAGTCCTCGCGGGTCGAGTTGCTCATGCGCGTGCATAACTTGCGGCAATATCCCTCTGACCGCAGGGACAGCGTCGTCGACGCGAGGCAGCGTCCCCAGGTTGAGATCACACGCCGGCACAACTCAGCGCGGGTCGCCGTCACTTCGTCAAGCTGTCCAGTTTCCGCATCCACGACATCGCGAACGGCCTCGATGGCCGGGCGCGAACTCGGCAAGGATGCGATTTCCCCGAGGCCTTCGCACAGTTGTTGCTCCGCGACCAGGATTTTTCCAGTTTGCTCGCGCAAGTACTCCAGATCCCTGATCAGGCAATTGACTTCCGTTCCCGCGTCGATCGCGTTGAACAGTCCGGCGGAGGCACAATTGGCGATACCAGCCACGATGGTCGTTTTCAGGAAGATCTTGTTGAGGTTCGCGAGTTGCAAGACATTAAGACGGTTTTGCGCCAGCACATTATTGAACACATTGGCGCAAGTGGTCACAACGCGGCTTACTTCGCCGAATGAATTGATCGACTTCACTCCCAGTTTCAGAACATGTTCCAGCGTCGGTTCATGCATGACTTCGCCGGTGAGCTTGAAAACCTCGGCGAGGCCACCGCTGGCCACGTTGGTGGCGATGGATGACAAATCTTCATATTCAGAGTCTGCGCGAAACCCGGAGGCGATCAGACGATCGGATGTGATCTTGACCGCCTCTGTCAGCCCATAGCCTCCAAGGAGGACCTGCGCGCACAAGGTTCCCTTGGCAACATTCATGTTGAACGCGGCGGTCTTCTGGTAATTGTTGAAGGCCTTGATGGCTGATGCCAGGGCCTTGGCTTCGCCGGCCGCGACGGCGGCTGCCTGGATGGACTCCGCCATGCCGACGCCGATGGCGTCCGCGGCGCAACTTTTTGTCCGCTCGAATGTGCCGGCGCGGCGCGCGGCCATTCCGTCGGGGGCGCAGGCGTCGCCTGACTGACTTGCGGGTCCACTGTTTTTCGAGACAGCAGAGGTTGTCTTGCACGCCGTGATAGTTACGATCATCGTTACGATCACGGGTGCGATCGTGATCGCGAGGATCAAGTGCCTTGCAGCGCGACGGAAGTTACCGGTCAACTTCATGGATTTTCACCCGTTGTTTTCAATTGCTGAAAAGCCCTCCTCCCACGCGGGAGGAGGGCTTCGCTTGAATCAGTTCAGGGCGCCGTGCTCATCGCAGTGGTCGCCGTGGACATGGTGAAGCTTGCCGTCAACCACATAGTCCGTGTGGTCGCCATGCGGGATCGAGTCGTGGCCGCAGCCAGCGCCGTGCTTGTGCGTATCGGCGTGCTTGACCGGCTTCTCGCCAGCCGGGAACGTGTCGTTCACGGCGAGTTTGTGCTCGACAGCCGAGCCTTTTTCGAGGGCGTGCAGGTGGCCGTCATGCAGGTAGTCGACGTGACCTTCGTGCTTGACTTCCGTGTGACCACAGCCCGGGGCATGCTTGTGCTCATGCTTCTTGTGCACGACAGCCGTCGCGCCGAGAGCGATGGAAGCACCTGCGACAACACCGATAACTGATGCGAATACGCCTTTGAAAAGCTTCATGGGAATCCTCCATAATTAGAAGCTTGGGAACATGATGGAAACGGATGTCATTCTGGGCTGCGCCGTCATTCTGGGCTGCGCCGTCATTCTGAGGCCGAAGGCCGAAGAATCCTCTCTTCCCCGCCTTATGACAGTATCCGCACATGCCGCACAAAGTGGTTTGTGCTGGTGGCGGACGTTGCCTCGCGACTGGTGAGGATCAAAAACGTGGACGGGACGGGCGTCTCGCCGCACTCGAATACCAGATGGCTGAAAGTTGCCGCTTGCAGGATGTCGCCACTGGACTGGCTGGAATCCGGCAATTGATGTTCGCAGTGGTCGTGATGGTGTCCATGCTCCGTAACACCGATGCCATGGTCCTGATGGCAGTCGTCATCCGGAGCATCGCTCGTCAATTCGACCGGATCACCGGTATTCGATTCGATCGACTGGCACAGGGCATGTGGCACCAGCATGATCTGATGACCTGCCAGCGCAAGCCCGGCGACGGCTAGTAGTTTTTTCAACTTGCGCAACAACAAAGGCTCCGCAGGGATTCACGCTTCAACGTACTTTGATCATAACATTTTCTCGGCGCGACTCGCGTGAACTTGAAGCCTCTCCCCGTCAACGGACCAGGTACTTGTCGGATATTGCCTTGTAAAACGAGGTTTCCCGGGTTGTGGTCAAACAACGATCCATTTTTTCCAAAAACGCCTTGGAGTCGTTGATGCGCTTTGATTTACGGGATACAGCGACATGATAGACCCCCGACTTCACCACGTAATCGAGGGGTTTGATTTTCCCGTCGAGTCCGATTTCCCGGGCCTCCCATAAAACGGTCGGTGTTGTGTTCACAAAAGTGTCAATCTTTCCCGAGACCAGCATCCGGATGTTCAATTCGGGGGTATTGACCGTCGCGACTTCGCCTTTCTTGTCCCGCGCCTCAAGGTACTTTGTAAAATCTGGCGTGTGCGCCAGGCCGGCAAGATTTCCGATCCGCAACGGGTCAAAATCCGCGAGTTTCCGGATCCTGATGTTCGAATCCGATCGAACGAATGGCCGGTAGTCACTCTCGAACAAGGGCGCCTCACCGAACCACACGAGATTTTCCCGGCGCGGATCCCGCGAATAAACATTGACATCCAGGGTGCCGTCCTCGAGTTCTTTCACGGCGCGCTTGATCCCCGTGTGGCGGAACATCGCCTTCACGCCGGTCTTATCGAAACAGTGCTTCAGGAGTTCCTTCCCGAAACCCTCTGGCTTGTCCTTTGCGCCGGCAAAGAAATACGGCGGCCAGTCGCTGTCGTTGACCTCGATGATCCCGTCGGCGAAAGCCCGCGCCGGTATCAAGACGCATGTCGCCAAGACGGCAGCACGCATGACTTTCGCGTTCAAGTTTCGTTGGAGAAAAATCACTTCCAGGTCCCAGGTTCTGTCGCGGCGGTCAACTGGCGCAAGATACTTTCGCGCCCTTCGCGGAACCCATCCATCTTATCCCAGAATTCAGGCGGCGGGGATGACGCGTCGCATTTTTCGGCCCGTGTCGGATGCGGAAATCGCAACCGGTAACAGTGCAGCGCGATCGCCTTGCCGCCATGCGACCACTCTGGGGCTTCGCGACTGCCGTATTTCCGGTCTCCCGCAATCGGGCATCCAGCGTGCGCCAACTGCGCGCGGATCTGGTGCTTGCGCCCCGTCCCGAGGCGGACGAGAACCGCCTGTCTGCCGGCGGGCAGGTCCGCGATGACTTGATAATCCAGGTCGCACTTTTTCGCGCCGCCGGCGCTGGATTTCACAATCTCCATGACGCCCTTCAACGATCCCTCTCGGATGTAATTTTCCAGGCGGCCCGATTTTGCCGGCATCCGCCCCGTGACGACCGCGACATAGAACTTCTCGACCGTCCTCTCACGAAATGCCTCAACCAGGCGACTCGCTGCCTTTGATGTTTTCGCGAAGACGACGACGCCACTGACAGGCTGGTCGATGCGGTTCACTGGTTGTAAAAAGACATTGCCCGGCTTGCCATGTATTTCTTTCAACATTACCTTCGCGAGCCCGAGGGCTGACTCCAGTCCCCGCTGCGCCGGATGGTTTTCGTCATGCTCCACAAGCATCCCCGCCGGCTTGTCGACAACAAGGCAGTGGTTGTCTTCGTGTGCGATTTTTAAAAACCTTGGCATGATCAAAGAACCGGTCAAGGCGGGCCTGCTCACTGGGAACAAGCGCAGATTTTGCCAGGCGCCGTATAGCCATAATCCGGACCGTACCAGATAACATAAGTTGAGTAGGGTACGAAGCAGCCCTGTCCGGCGTAGATTCCACCATCCCCGGACGCCGGATGGATCGTCAGCGAGCTTAGAAACAACTTCCCGACCGCCTCACAGGTCGAAATGTTTAAAGAACCCTCCGCATAGGTTCTTGAGCCGTGTCCACTGCAAACGGTGTCGCAGTTTTGCCGAACGGATTTCGAGCCCATGTACCAACACCTCCCGCTGCTGTCCCTGGTCCCACCACATGGGCTTTGGCACACCCCGTTGACCATCGTGTATCCGGCGGGACAGACTGGAGTGAACGTAGCCGTCACGGATTTGCTGTTGTCCATCGTGACCGTGCACGTGCTTGAGGTTCCGGAACAAGCCCCGGTCCAGCCACTGAATGTATAGCCCGATTGCGGGGCCGCGCTGAGGGTCACAGTCTGGCCGGAGACGTAACTGGTCTGGTATGGGGTGTTGGTCACTGTCCCGCCTCCGCCCGCGCTTACCGTCAAGTACAAGGGAACAGCCTGGAACGTGGCACCCACGGATTTGTTGTTGTCCATCGTGACCGTGCACGTGGTTGATGTTCCGGAACAAGCCCCGGACCAGCCACTGAATGTATAGCCCGATTGCGGGGCCGCGCTGAGGGTCACAGTCTGCCCGAAGGAGTAACTGGTCTGGGACGGCGAGCGCGTCACTGTCCCGGATCCGCTCGTGGTTACGGTCAAGTTCGCGACGTTGTCCGGAATGATCTGGCGGCACTGGTACCACTGCATGCTGTAGCTGTCTCTTATACACATC
>CAWUNT010000159.1:0-5522 GCA_963923405.1 uncultured bacterium
TTTTTTTCTTCTTCCAGTTTCAGGCCGTTTTGATTCTGCTCTTCTCCCTGCCGGCATGGGTTGCCTGCAACGACGTTTCGCGCGGGATCTCGTGGCTTGACTGGCTGGGTGCCGTTGTCGCCATCGGCGCCATTGGCGGGGAAACACTGGCGGACCGGCAATTGACGCGGTTCCGTTCCAATCCCGCGAACAAGGGCAGGACTTGCCGCGAAGGTCTTTGGCGTTACTCACGCCACCCCAATTATTTCTTCGAGTGGTTGCACTGGTTCAGTTATGTGATTTACGGCATCGGCGCGGCCAACTGGTGGGTGACCCTGCTGGGGCCAGTCTTGATGTTCTGGTTCCTGTACAAGATCACCGGTATCCCCTGGACCGAGGAACAAGCCATCAAATCGCGCGGTGACGATTACCGCGCTTATCAGCGCGAGACCAGCATGTTCATTCCCTGGTTTCCAAAAGTCCCGCGCGAATAGGAGGACCATCGCATGCAACTGGCCATTGATCTCGTCGAGCGCGGGTTTGTCCCGGACTGGGCAACACGCATGGGCATCCGCAACCTGCTGCTGCGCCGTCTTGGCGAGAGGCACCACGACATCGAGCAAGACCGCAAGGCCCAGCAGGATTTCATCGCGAAACTGCGTGGCAGCCCGATCGCGATCGAGACCTCGAAGGCCAACGAACAGCATTACGAGGTCCCTCCGGAATTCTTCCTGATGACACTCGGTAAACGCCTCAAGTACAGCAGCTGTTATTACCCGGAAGGATGCGACTCGCTGGACGCGGCCGAGGAACACATGCTGGCCCTGACTTGCGAACGCGCGCGGATTGAGAACGGCATGGACATCCTCGAGCTCGGGTGCGGGTGGGGATCCCTGACGTTGTGGATGGCGGAAAAGTACCCGGATGCGCGCATCACGGCCGTCTCCAACTCAAAGCCCCAGAGGCTTTTTATCGAGCAGCGCTGTCGCGAGCGTGGTTTGAACAATGTGAACATCATCACATGCGACATGAACCAGTTCTCGATCGACCGGAAGTTTGACCGGGTGGTCTCGGTCGAGATGTTCGAGCACATGCGCAATTACAAGGAACTCCTCGCGCGCATATCAGGCTGGCTCAAGGACAGTGGAAAGCTCTTCTTCCATATTTTTGTCCATGACAACTACGCGTATCCGTTTTCCGACGAGAAAGACGATGACTGGATGGCGCGTCACTTCTTCTCGGGCGGGATCATGCCGAGTGACGACTTGATGCTTTATTTCCAGGATGACTTGAAAGTGGAGAGTCATTGGCGCGTCAGTGGAACTCATTACGCCCGGACGTCGGAAGACTGGCTGCGAAACCTGGACCGCCGGCGGCACGAAGTCATCGCGCTGTTCGGGAAAGACATGTCGCGCGCGGAGGCCATCCGTCAGACGAACCGTTGGCGGATGTTTTTCATGGCCTGTGCCGAGCTCTTCGGTTTCCGCGGTGGCCAGGAATGGTACGTGTCGCATTACCTGTATTCGAAGCCTTGATTTGCGCAATAATAACAGTCAGTTATGACTGTTTATTTAACTCTCCCGCACGCCGATACTACTGAAGTGGCAGTGCGGGACCGCCCGTGGGATCGCGTCGGGGGCGGCATGTGTGCGACAATGGAGTTTGAGGGTAATGATGAGAACACTGATCCTCAACGCCGGTTACGAACCCCTTCAGCTTGTGAGCTGGCAGAAAGCCATCTGCCTGGTCCTGACGAGCAAGGCTGAAGTCATCGCCGAATACGGCCAGGTTGTCCGCACCATCTCGACCATTTATCCCCTGCCCAGCGTCGTCCGCCTCAAACGTTACGCGCGCGTCGTCCGGCGCCTGTCACTCGCCCGTTGCACGCGCAAGAATGTTTTCCTGCGTGACAAATTCCAGTGCCAGTACTGCGGCGCGCAATGCCGTTCTGGATCCATCACGATTGACCATGTGATTCCCAAGTCACGCGGTGGATCGACGTCGTGGGAAAACGTCGTCGCGGCATGTCAGGACTGCAACCGGCGCAAGGGCAATCGTACGCCTGAGAGCGTCGGGTTGAAGTTGCGACGGTCGCCCCGCCGGCCGGGCTGGCGCGAACTCCTGGAAGACACGCATCAGGATGTCGTCACCGACTGGTTGCCGTATCTCGACACCGCTGGTTAGCGACAGGAACCCGATGTCCCAGGATTCCCACATACTCGTGGCCTGCCGCACGGACGCGGCGCGTCTTGAGCCATTTCTTCCTGTTTCCGTCTTCACGAGACTGCGTGATAAGATTCAATCCAGAAATGACGTAACGATTGAGCAAGAATCGATTTTGTCTGATGACCCGTTTCTGTCGCTGACCCTTGACAGCCGCGAGGCTGCAGCCGTTGCCGGAGTGAAACATGCGGTTTTCGAGGCGAATGTTACGCTGGGACTTGGGCGGATTCCACCATCACGGGCGCGGGAAAAAGTTTGTTTTTTTGACATGGACGCCACGGTTGTTGCGCAAGAGTCGATCGTGGAACTGGCGCGTGCTGCTGGGAAAGAAGAGGAAGTGGAAGCCATCACCCGCCAAGCGATGGCTGGTGCGACCGACTTTCGTGCCGCGCTTGAAAGGCGTCTCGAAATTCTGAAGGGCCTGCCTCAGTCTTGCCTGGCGGATGTCGCCCGGCGCATCACGAAGAATCCAGGCATCGACGCGTTCGCGAAATGGGCCGGATCCCGCGGGATCCGGTCTTTTATTGTTTCGGGCGGATTCACGGAATTCGCGGTGCCCCTGGCGCGCGGCCTTGGTTTCGCCGGCGCTTTCGCGCATGAGTTGATTTTCGAGAACGGCCTGTTCACAGGCAAGATCGCCGGCGAGATCGTCGACTCTGCCGGCAAGGCCCGCATCGTCCAGCGCGAGGCCGCGCGTCTTGGTGTGTCCATGTCAGACGTCGTCGCCATCGGTGACGGCGCCAACGACCTGGCGATGATGCAGGAGGCCGGCCTCGCGGTCGGTTACCGGCCAAAGCCCATTCTTTTCCCGGCGCTTGACGCCGCGAATTTTCAAGGCGACCACCGGTTTTTGATTCATTTGTTGGGCGGATCCACGTCATTCTGAGGCCGCAGGCCGAAGAATCCTCTCTTCCTCGACAGTGTTGACTAAAGGTTAGTCAATCCGACTCTGGTGGCGGTCTCAAACCGGTTTTCATGATTTTGTATAAATAACCGTAATTATTGATAAAAGTATCTTTTCCGGCGGTATAAATCCGCCGTACTGTCAGCCCCGTCCGTTTGGCCCGGTCCTTGCTCCTATCCGTTCATCCAGCGCCAATGTCCGGTAGAGGCAGACCCAGAAGTGGGGACGCGTCTGGGAAGCAACGGGATAGGGGAGAAACCACGATGAACGCCATGATCCGCACCAACAACGAAGGCAAAATGAACAAGCCATTCGCGATCTTCTCGCGCCTCGCGGCGGGATTGATCACGATCGCTCTCGCGGCCAGCGCCACGGGCTGTGGAGACATCGTTCTCAAGGTAGAAAAGAAAGGCAACAGCGCCAGCGTCTCATCGTCTGACGCCAAGACCAGCCTGACCTCCAGCGAAGACTTCCTGAAGCACCTGGACAATCTCAAGATCGCGGCCTCCGACATGCTGGTCAAGGAACTCGCTTCCAGGGACTACGTCGGTAACTTCCGCAAGTCGTTCCGCAAGTATCGCCAGTTCATCATCGAGCGCGGTGAAGGTTACCAGTTGAGAGCCGATTCCTTCTATACGGGTGACGCAAACTGCCGCGACACTGGTCTCAAGGTAAACATGAACGAGATGGATGACGCCCTCGGCATGATCGCCAAGTCGGCCGTCCTCGCGAAGATCAGCGAAGCCAGCGCCTCAAAGCTCAATCCCGCGATCAGCAAGGAGATGGCAGCCATCTCGCAACTGATCCTGCGTGAACTCGGTCTTGAAGTGGTCGGCCAGTCCCAGGTTGACAAGAGTGACGACGCGACGATCACGAGCAGCCAGGTCGTCATGCGCCTGAAGGAAATTCCGGATGAGAAGGTTGACGGCGAGGCGATCCCGGCTGAATTGAAGGCCCGCGACGCGGCGGAAACCCTGACCCTGCAGTTTACGCGCAGCTTGAGCCCCGGCAATGTCGGGCACTTCGACGCGCGCATCACGGCGAAGCAACTGGTGAACATCGCCACTGGCGAGACGAAGGATGTTCTTGGCACCATGACGGTTGATCGCTTCAAGGAGAACAGCAAGTTCGTTCATACGGTGTTCTTGACCGTGGCGAAGGCAGGCCAGACGGCTCATTTCTCGCGGATGCTGACCTTCCGCCAGGATGACTCGGCCAAGGCAGCGATCCAGGTTGTTGACACGCTGAACTCCGGCCTTGACGGCGAAGTTTCCTACGCGACAGTGATTGACCTCGAGAAAGGCAGCCAGTGCAAAGTGGCAGGCCTCGAAAGTCAGACGCTGATCAATGAAATCGCGAACCCGCTCGACAAGACCCCTGTGTCTGACAGCGGCAGCGAACTCACCAAGATTGAAGACCAGGTCGGCAAGCCGATCGCATCTCCTGCGCCGTCGAGCGGTACCAGCTCGCCCGTGCAGTCCACACAGACCCCGGTCCAGAAGTAATTCTCCTGACTTCTGGTTTGGCGGTTCCTCTACCCGGGGGATGAGTGGCCCACGCCTCTCATCCCTTGGGTTGAATCATTTCGGGGGATTCAGATTCCACTCGCGGGCCGCGCTGCTGGACCAGCTATCATGGCCGGGCAAGATGAAGCCGGTGACGTTTTCGCCTGCTGCCGCGTACAACGGACGATAGAACAGGGGAATAAACGGGACGTCGGCCGTCGCGAGATCCTCGATTTGACGCAACATGCCGAGGCGCAGTGAGGGGTTCCACTCCTGCCGCAATTGGTCGAGGACTTCATCGACACCCTTGCTGGACCATCCAGCCGTGTTTTCTCCGGTATAGCTATTCTGAAGCGCGGGAATCTGACGTGAATCCAGTATCGCTTCCGGAACCACTCCTGAAGGCATTTTCCAACCGTACGCCGCCAGATACTTGAATTTCAACTTCCGGATGGTGTCCCGCGCGAACGCGTCTGGGCTGTGGTCTCGCACGTTGACTTTGATCCCGGCCTCGGAAAGTTGGCGCGAAATCTCACGCACGATGGCAGAACGGGTTGGATCAATCTTGTTGGAGTCAAGTTCCAGCTCCAGCGCGACGCCCTCCTTTGTCCAGCGGGCCGGCCCGGCGCCCGGTTTTGATATCGATTCGCGGGCCCATCCGCTTTGCTGCAGAAGCGCGAACGCGGCGCCAGGCGAATGCGACCAGACGGGGTGCGCGAAGGCCGCGGGATTCAGGTACTCGCCATGATCCATGCGTGACGGGCGTCCTGCCATCGCCGGATGAAAAATGCCCGTTGCCATTGGCAATCCCCCGGGCAATCCGACGGAACTCGCGAGCGTGTACCGGTTGATGATCAAGCTGATCGCCTTGCGCAAATTGATGTCGGTCAGGATCGGGTTGCGCCTGTCTC
>CAWUNT010000160.1:0-5515 GCA_963923405.1 uncultured bacterium
TGAACAAGGACTCTACATTTTCGCCTACACCATCACGATCGAAAATCGTGGCACGACACCCGTCCAACTTCTTTCACGTCACTGGATCATTACCGATGGCAACCGCGAAGTGCACGAAGTTAAGGGCGATGGTGTGGTCGGCAAGCAGCCGGTCCTGGGGCCTGGCGAGGCATTCATGTACACGAGCGCGTGTCCATTGACGACGCCGACGGGCAACATGCGCGGGACGTATCTGATGACATCAGACAGCGGCCGCCAATTCCCGGTAAAGATTCCTCTGTTTTTCCTGCGGCATCTGGAATCGTTGCAATAATGTCAGGGCTTCAAGTCACGAACAAATTGTTGTCACGCGCTGCCTCTCCGCAAGGCGTCTCGCTGATGCTTGGCGCGTTGGCGACGGTCCAGATCATGACGGTCTTTCTGGTGTCGGCTTACAAGGAATTGCCTTTGTCGGCATTTCTACGGAGTTGGGACGCCGGCTGGTACATCCAGATCGCGGAGTCGGGTTACAGCGGTCCGGCGTGGGCATTTTTTCCCGCTTTTCCATCGCTCATGTTCGTTACGTCCGCGATCACGGGCCTTTCGATACCTGTCGCCGGGACGGTGTTGTCGACGGCATTTCTTGTCGCCGCCGTTTGGATGTACCGGAGATTTGTCGCGAATAATGCCTCTGGATTTCCGGGCGGGACGAATCTGGGATGGTTGCTTTTCCTCTTCTCGCCGGCGTCGTGGGTGTTTTTACATCCACATACGGAATCGCTTTACCTTTTTTTGATGGTCGCGACGCTCGCGTGCTGGGTACGCCGTCGCTGGTGGCTGGCTGCCGCTTTGGCCGGTCTGGCCGCATTGACCAAAAATCAGGGGGTATTTCTTGCCGTCGCGACGGGCGCGGCGGCCGCTGCCGACGCGTGGCGCCCGGAAGGCCAGAAAGGCCAGCAAGGCCACATGATCGCGGGGCTGCGCCGTTTTGTCCTCGTGGGTCTCATCAGCGGTGCGATCTATTCCATTTATCCGGTGTATCAGTTCGTTGTCGCCGGGGATCCCTTTCTTTACTTGAGTTCGCAAATCCACTGGCGCCCGGAAATGACCCTGACGTCTTACTTCAAGACTCTTTGGTTCGGTAACCCGTGGCAGAACGTGCGCCCCGGGAGTCTGCTGCACCATGCCTTCTTTTTTGCCCTGATCTATGTGGTCTACAAGTACGCGCGGCAATTCCCGCGTAACTTGATCTGGGTCTATTTCGCCCTGCACACGGCGATCATGCCGTCATCCGGCGAGTTGGTCGGTAACCTGCGTTACGGGACCGTCCTGATGATCCTTTGGTTGTTTGTTGGCGACTGGATCAGTCGTGCCCGGGTCGCCCTTCCTGTGACGGCCGGCGCGCTGCTCCTGCATCAGGCGTTTCTCTACAGCGCCATCATCGGACGGTGGGCATATTGAACCGGTAATTCGCCGGGCATGGGCTCAGCGCAGGAATTCCAGCAGCAAATTCGCTGTGCGTTCCGGGTATTCATACTGCGGCGAGTGACCAGCGTCTTCCCAGATCTCCATCCGGGAATTCTTGATCTTCTCGTGCCATATTGGCGCGTGGACCGGGCTGATGATCCGGTCGTGACGTCCCCAAAGGATCAGTGTCGGGACCGAAATCCCGGCAATCCGGTCATTGAGGATGTAATCCTTGTCACCACGGATTTCGCCTCGGATCCGGTTGAGCCACGCAAAACGCGCGTTCGCTTTCGTGATGAAGTCCTTTCGGAATGGAGCCGGTATCCACGGGCGCTTGAAGAACAACTTGTCCATGTAGGCGTCAAAGTCAGCGTCACTCTCAAGAGGTGCCGCGGCATCGGAATATGGATTTGGGTCGTCGACTCTCAGTCCCGCCGGGTTCAGGACGACAAGTTTTTCCACCATTTCCGGATGGGTCAGGGTGAACGCCGCCGAGATATGCCCGCCCATCGAGTTGCCCACCAGTGAAACTCGCTGGATTCCCATCGCGTCGAGAAGTGACTTCATCGCGGCGACCTGGGTGCTGATGCCGTGGTTGACAGCAGGGTCTTCGGGCGTGTCCCCGAAACCCGGGACATCTGGCAATACAAGACGCAGGTGCGGACTCAAAAATTGAGCGGCCTGGCCGAAAGAGATGCGGCTGTCGCCAAACCCATGGATCATCAGGACTGGCGTCGCGTTCATTTTGCCGCCTGTATAGACCAGGAATTTGTGTCCCGGCGCGTCGACGACCTCGTCATGAAGGCCGGATCGTAGAACATAGATCCGGTATACACCGGCAAGGGCGAGGTCCGGACGCCGGAACCAGATCCACGCGCCAGCAGCAAGGGCCAGGCCGAGGAATCCGGCCAGAATGAACAAGATCCATTTTGTGTTGATGGAAACACCTGGTGCAGTCACCGCGAATTCTCCCAAGGGAACGATGTCAGTCAGACAAGGATGGCGGAATACCTGAAAATCGATGGTGTCCAGTTGGTACGTTCCCTCGTCACGTTGAACGCGGCGAGTCGCGCGATCCTCTCAAGTTCCGGGAAGTCGATCTTGTACAACTGCACCGCGCTGCCGTTTGTCGCGGCGGCATACAGGTGCCGGATCATCGCCTTGAAACAGCCGTGGCGCGTGGCGTAAGCGAGGGACCACAATGCGTCCAGCGGCGCGAGGTAACCCGTTGGAATCAGGTCCGTCAGGATCAACTGGCCTCCGGGCTTCAGCCAGCGACGGCAGTTTGCCAGCAACGAGCCGACTTCTCCCGGGCCGCTGAAGTATTGCAGGACGGAATTCAAGACGATGGCATCGTAGGCGCCGTCAGGAATCGATCCCGGTTCATCATAAAGATTACCGCAATCGGGGTAGAGGCTTCTGGCTTTCGCGAGAGCCTCGCCGTTGATGTCAAAACCGTCGACAGCCAATCCAGACCGGGTCATCAGATGGCCCAGATCAAAATACCCGCATCCGTAATCGAGGACCCGCTTGTCGCGCGGATCGGGGAAGCGGGCGGCGATCGCGCGGGCGGCCGGGCGAACCCACAGCAGGCTCATCGCCAAGTCCCTGGGATTGACCTCGTTATTGTACTTGTTCATGCCCTCGTGGTGGTTCGCAGTCATCTTCCGGTTGGCCCCCTTGAACTAGTCGCGTAGATATTCTTGCAGTGCCTGAACCGACAAGAACTGATTATTACGAACCAGTTCAATGGCTTCAACAGCGGCTCGCGTCGCGGCCATCGTCGTGTAGGTCGGTACGCGCATCTCGTTGGCCACAAGGCGAATGGACTTTGAATCCATGGCCGGGCGCCACCCCTCAGGAGTATTGATAACGAGGTCGATCTGCCGGCCGCGCAGCGCGTCGACAATATGCGGGGATCCTTCGCGTACCTTGTTGATGCGTTCAACTTCGATACCGGATTCCCTCAGGAACTTTGCCGTGCCGTCGGTCGCGACGAGTTTGAATCGCAAACGTTGCAATTGCCGCGCGACTTCTGGCAGTTGGTCCTTGTCGCCGTTTTTGACGCTGAGGAACGCGGTGCCGCCGCCCGGCAAGAAGATATTCGACGCGAACTGGCTCTTCACGAACGCGCCGCCGAAACTCCTCTGCAGTCCCATCACTTCGCCCGTGGATTTCATCTCCGGTCCAAGGACCGTGTCGACGCCAGCGAATCTCGAGAACGGGAAGACCGAAGCCTTGACGGACACATAACCTCGCGGAACGACTTCTTTTACGCCAATGGCGGCAAGGGTGCTGCCGGCCATCACGCGGCTGGCCACCTTCGCCCACGGCACTCCGGTCGCCTTGCTGACGAACGGCACCGTCCTCGACGCGCGCGGATTCGCCTCGAGGATATAGACCTCGCCCGATTTCGGGACGGCGAACTGGACATTCATCAGTCCGACGACTCGTAACTCCCGTGCCAGCAGGATCGCCTGACGGCGCATTTCCTCGACTACCGCGGCGTCCAACGTCTGGGGCGGCAGGCAACAGGAACTGTCGCCGGAGTGGATGCCAGCCGGCTCGATGTGTTCCATGACGCCCGCGATCAGTACGTCGCGGCCATCGCTGACGGTATCGACATCGACTTCGATCGCGTCCTCGAGGAAACGATCAAGAAGGACCGGCCTCTCGTGCGAGACTTCCACGCCCTCGCGCATGTACGTGCGGACTTCTTCTTCGGAATAGAGGACCCGCATCGCGCGCCCGCCAAGGACAAAAGACGGCCGGATCATCAACGGGAACCCGATTTTCCTGGCTGCCTCGACGGCCTCCTCGGTGGAACGGGCTGTGGCGAATGGCGGTTGCGTCAACTTCAGCTTGCTGACCAGATGGGAGAACCGTTCGCGGTCCTCGGCGCAATCAATCGAGTCAACGGAGGTACCGATGATCGCCACGCCGAGACTCGCCAGTTCGCTGGCAATCTTGAGAGGAGTCTGTCCGCCAAGCTGCACGATGACGCCTTCCGGCCGTTCGTGCTCGACGATCGCGAGCACAGATTCAACCGTCAGTGGCTCGAAATAAAGACGATCGCTGGTGTCATAATCCGTCGATACCGTTTCCGGGTTGCAGTTGATCATGATGGTTTCGAAACCATCTGCCCGCAGCGCCATCGACGCGTGAACGCAGCAGTAGTCAAACTCAATGCCCTGACCGATTCGATTCGGACCCGCGCCAAGGATCACGATCTTGCGCCGGTCCGTCGGCCGTGATTCCGACGCGGCATCATATGTTGAGTACATGTAGGGCGTGAATGCCGCGAATTCCCCGGCGCAAGTGTCGACTGACTTGAACGATGGCCTGATTCCCAGTTGCCGGCGGCGGGCCCGGACTTGATCCTCGGTCGCGCCCGTCAGGGCCGCGATGCGCCGGTCGGTGAACCCCTGGCGCTTCAAGTCAAGGACATGCTCGCCGTCCATCGAGGCCAGCGCCGCGAGTGGCCCGTCGGATTCCGTCGCCAGTTTTTTCAGGCGCTCTTCCTCGTCCACGATTTCCTTGATCTGGTCAAGGAACCACGTGTCGATCCGGCTGGCCTTGTGCACGTCGCGGACCGGGATGCCGAGGCGCAGGGCTTCTGCCGTCTGCCACAGCCTCTGCGGCGTCGGGCGCGCGCACGCGTCCAGGATCTCGGTCGTGCCCATGCCCTGGACGTGTTTCGCCCCATCGAACCCGAAAGACCCGAGTTCCATCGAGGCGATGGCCTTTTGCATCGCCTCCTTGAAGGTCCGGCCAAAGGAAAGTACTTCGCCGACTGATTTCATCTGCGTGCCCAGGGTCGCGTCGGCAAGAGGGAACTTCTCGAAATTGAATCGCGGGATTTTTACGACAACATAATCAATCGATGGTTCGAAACACGCGGGCGTCTCCCGCGTGATGTCGTTCCGGATTTCGTCCAGCGTGTATCCAACGGCCAGTTTCGCCGCGAACTTCGCGATCGGGAATCCAGTTGCCTTCGATGCGAGGGCGGAACTCCTCGATACGCGCGGATTCATCTCGATCACGATGATCCGGCCAGTCTCCGGATGGA
>CAWUNT010000161.1:0-5485 GCA_963923405.1 uncultured bacterium
TTCGCGCCACTGACACGACAAAAATCTTGAGTGGGCTGCCTGCCTTGAGTTCAGCCAGCTGTTCGGGCGAGAATTCGTCACGCGAGATGACGCCTTCGATCCTGCCGTATTCAGGATCGTTTCCTCCGTCACGACCAGCGAACAACAAATTATCCGAACCAACCGTTACAACGACAACTTCAATGGCGTCACCGGCACGCAGGTTCCTGGTCGCCGCGGGCACCGGTTTGACTTCCTTCCACCATTCAGAGGTGTCTGACTGCTGCCTCGACGCGGGCGACGATTCCTCGTCCTCGAACAACGAGTCAAAATCCACTTCCTTGCCATCGACCAACATTTTTTTGGACATCTTCGTGTCTCCCCGTTGAGGCGGCCTGAACTGGCATGGGTCGTGCTTTAAGGCGCCTCCGTCCGGGCCGTTTTAGCACAGGTTCGCGCCCCGTGTCCCGGAGTTTCAAAAGGCATGAGCGCCAAGGAGTCCACGCCGTGAAAGCGGATCCCAACCCGACCCATACCCCTTCCCGATGCAAAACCATTCTCACCGTGTTCGGGTCCCGCCCCGAAGCCATTAAAATGGCACCAGTCCTCAGTGAACTGAAGGCCATCCCGGGGATCCAGACGCGCACCTGTTTCACCGGACAGGACCGTGAAATGTTGGATCAGACACTGGGACTGTTCGGAGTCGACACGGATTATGACCTGGAGATTGTCCGGGACAACTCTTCCCTTTTTGACGCGACGACCGAATCCCTGCCTGCCATCCGTGAAGTCATGATGGACGCGAAACCAGACATGGTGATGGTCCACGGCGACACCACGACAGCACTCAACGCGGCCCTCGCGGCATTTTATTTGCGCGTGCCCGTCGCCCACGTCGAGGCTGGCCTGCGCAGTTTCGACAAATGGTCAACCTGGCCGGACGAGTTCAATCGCCGGACGATCGACATGATCGCCGATTTGCATTTCGCGCCCACCGCGCGCGCCCGCCAGAACCTGTTGGCGGAAAAAACCCCGGACGGTTCCATCTTCGTTACCGGCAATACTTCCGTGGACGCGGCCCGCACCGTGGCGGCGCGCCAGGATGATTTTCCGATGTTGCGCCAACGGTTCAACAACCGCCCGCTCGTGCTGCTGAGCGTCCATCGCCGCGAGAATTTCGGACGCCCCATGGAAAAGATTTTCACGACCGTCAGGACGTGGGCGCGGCAGAATCCCGGGAGCAGCGTGATCTTCCCGGTTCACCCGAACCCCAACATCACCCGCAGCGCGCGCGACATTCTGGGGGAAATCCGCAACGTCTCGCTGATCCCCCCCGTTGACTACACCCAGTTGATTTTTTTGCTGCGCAACTGCCAGTTCGTCATGACCGATTCCGGCGGATTGCAAGAGGAAGCCCCGGTTTTCGGAAAACCAGTCGTGGTCCTTCGGGACACCACCGAGCGCCCGGAATCGATTGAGAATGGATCGGCGATCATGACCGGCAGCGACCCGGAGAAAATCATGACGGTCATGTCCGCCCTGACAGATGGCCACAGTGATTCATACCAGCGCATGGCAAGCGCCGGTAACCCGTTTGGGGATGGTCGCGCGGCCGCGAGAATCGCGGCCATCATCCAGCGGTCGATCGCGCCGGCACCGGAGGCGCTTGTCCAGTCGAGGCGCGTCCTTTAGAATCTTGGGATCATGCAGATCCCCTGAATTCAAAGGATAACGACCGTGAGAACCATCGCTGCTGTCGCCTGGGAAGCCAAACGCCCGCTTGAAGTTGAGGAAATTGACCTCGAAGGCCCGAAAGAGGGCGAAGTCCTGATCAAGATCGCCGCCACCGGCGTGTGCCACACGGATGCCTACACCCTGTCCGGCGCGGACCCGGAAGGGATTTTCCCGGCGGTGTTGGGACACGAGGGCGCTGGCGTGGTGGTCGAGACCGGCAAGGGCGTCAAATCGCTCGCCGTCGGCGATCACGTGATCCCGCTCTACACACCCGAGTGCCGCACGTGCAAGTTCTGCAAGTCAGGGCTGACCAACCTGTGCCAGGCGATCCGCGCGACGCAGGGCAAGGGCCTGATGCCGGACGGTACGTCGCGTTTCAGCAAGAACGGCAAAAAAATTTTCCACTACATGGGGACATCGACCTTCTCCGAGTACACGGTGTTGCCGGAAATCGCCGTCGCGAAAGTCAGCAAGGCCGCGCCGCTCGATAAAATTTGCCTGCTCGGATGCGGGATCACGACCGGGATCGGTGCCGTGTTGAACACGGCCAAGGTCCGCCCGGGGTCCACGGTAGCCGTGTTCGGCCTCGGCGGCATTGGACTCAGTGTCATCCAGGGCGCGGTCATGGCCAAGGCCGGGCGCATCATCGCGGTCGACATCAACCCGGGCAAGTTCGCGATGGCCCGCGCGCTGGGCGCGACCGACACCGTCAACCCCAACGAAGTCTCCGGCCCGATCCAGAACGCCATCGTCGACATGACCGACGGCGGCGTTGATTACTCGTTCGAATGTGTTGGCAACACCAGCGTCATGCGCGCCGCGCTTGAATGCTGCCACAAGGGATGGGGCGAGTCCGTCATCATCGGCGTCGCGGGATCCGGGCAGGAGATCTGCACGCGGCCGTTCCAGCTGGTGACTGGACGCGTCTGGCGGGGCAGCGCGTTCGGCGGCGTCAAGGGACGCACGGAACTGCCGGGCTATGTCGATCGATACATGGACGGCAAGATCAAGATCGACGAATTCATCACCCACCGGATGCCCGTTGGTGACATCAACAAGGCGTTTGACCTGATGCATCACGGGTCCAGCATCCGGACGGTCGTCACGTGGAAATAAAGACGCTGTCGTCCGCAAAATGCTTCGGTGGTGAAGTCGCATTCCACCAGTTCGACTCGCGCGCCTGCAAGACACCGATGCGGTTTTCGACATTCATGCCGCCGCAGGCGGCCAAAGGCAAAGTCCCGGCGGTCTTTTTCCTGTCTGGACTGACCTGCACGGATGAGAACTTCATGGTCAAGTCGGGCGCGCAACAGTTCGCGGCCAGACTTGGCCTGGCACTTGTTGTCCCGGATACCAGCCCGCGCGAGGCCCGCGTGCCGGGCGATGACGCCAGTTGGGACCTGGGCCTTGGCGCCGGATTCTACGTCGACGCCACCGAATCGCCCTGGTCCGCGCATTACCGCATGGCGACTTTCGTCAGCCGGGAACTCCCCGATCTGATCTGCGCGAAATTTCCCGTCGATCCCGCGCGTATCGGCATCATGGGACACAGCATGGGCGGGCATGGCGCCATCGTGACAGCCCTGCGCAATCCGGATCGCTTCAAGTCATGCTCGGCCTTCGCGCCGATCAGCGCCCCGACCCGCTGCCCATGGGGCCAAAAGGCCTTCACCGCGTATCTTGGACCGCAAGTCGAAGCCTGGCGCGCCTGGGACAGTTGCGAACTGCTGCTGGACGAAAACCTGCGCCGCGCTTCCCCCGGATCTTCGGCGTCCCGCAAGATTCCGATCCTCGTGGACCAGGGCGCGTCAGACAAATGGATGGACCAGCTGCGCCCCGACCTGCTGGCCGATGCCGCCGCCAAATCCGCCTGGCCCCTGACCCTGCGCACGCAGCCTGGCTATGATCACAGTTACTATTTCATCGCCACATTCATCGGCGACCATCTGGCGCATCACGCCAAAGAACTCTCGCCCTGATGACGTCCAGATTAGTAACTCGTCCCAGGACGAGTTGGAAGTCACAGCCTGATGTGGAGTGGCATCTTGATGAAACGCCGCCCCTGGTCATCGGGCTTTGGCAATTCGCCGGCGTTGATGTTCACCTGGACACTTGGATGCAGCAGTCGCGGCGCCGATAAGATTTTGTCCCGCGCCGTCCGGAATTCAATGTACTGTTCCCGCGACGTTCCTGCCTTCAACTGGATGTTCGACGCCTTGGCCTCGCCCACCGTCGTCTGCCAGCGCAACTCCCGCCCGCCCGGCTGGTAATCATGTCCGACAAACAGCACCGTCTCGTCCGCCAGCGCGTAAATTTTCTTCACAATCGAATCGTACATGTCTGTCGCGCTGCCCCCGGGGAAGTCACAACGCCCCGTACCGCTGTCCGGGATGAACATCGAATCCCCGGTAAACGCCGCGACACCGTTCAAGAGCCACGTCGAACACGCCGGCGTATGTCCCGGCGTGTTGATGTTCCGGAATTCCAGCGCCCCCGCCCGCACCGTCTCGCCGTCATTCACCAGCTGGTCAAACTGGTGCCCGTCCGGCGTGAACCAGGACTCGAATCCATAGATGTCACGAAAAACCTTCTGCACTTCGACAATGCGCGCGCCGATCGTCAACTTCGCGCCCGGGAAATGGCGCTTCAGAGCCTTCGCCGCCGACAGATGGTCCGCGTGCGCGTGCGTCTCCAGCAACATCCGCACGTTCAATTCATGATTCTTCGCGTAATCGACGAGTAACTGGACCGATTTTTCCGCCGTCACACACGCCGCCGGATCGTAATCCAGGACGGAATCGACGATGACCGCGTCCCGGGTCTTCTCGTCATGCGCGACATAGGAGAGGGTAGAAGTCTCTTTCTCAAAAAACGCCGCGACCACGACATTTCCCGCCGCGGACTGAATCCTGGTTGTACCGGCCAAACCCGTCACCGGTGGCGTCGCCGCATTACCCATGTTCGCCTCCCCCGAATCGAATCCAAGTCAGTTCACGGACGCGAAAACCTTCTCGATGATCTCCATCCCACGGTCCAGCTCCTGATCCGAAATGACCAGCGGCGGCGCGAACCGGATGATGTGATCATGCGTCGGTTTCGCCAACAGCCCCGCCTTCATCATGCGCATGCAAATTTCCCACGCGGAATGCTTGTGCCCGGGATCAACGACCACCGCGTTCAACAGTCCCTTGCCGCGAATCTTCTGCACCCATCCGTAGCGCCCGATCGACTCCCGGAGCCTCCCACGGAACCGCTCACCGGCCCTCGCCGCCCGCTCGCACAGGTTCTCGTCCCGCACCACTTGCAACGCCGCCATCGCGACCTTGCACGCCAGAGGATTCCCGCCGAACGTCGACCCGTGCTCACCCGGCTTGATGCACATCATGACTTCGTCATCCGCCAGGACGGCCGAGACCGGCAACACGCCGCCCGACAATGCCTTGCCCAGAATCACAATATCCGGGCGCACCCCCTCGTGGTCACACGCCAGCATCCGCCCTGTCCGCCCGATCCCGGTCTGCACCTCATCGGCGATCATCAACACGTTGTGCTTCGTGCACAGTTCGCGGATCCCACGCAAATATCCCTCGTCCGGCACCACGACTCCCGCCTCGCCCTGGATCGGCTCCAACATGATGCCCGCCACGTGCGGATCCTTCAGGGCCGCCGCCGCCGCGCCCAGGTCGTTGTACGGGATCAAGTCAAACCCGGGCGTGTACGGCCCGAATTCATCACGACTCGAGGGATCCGTCGATGTCGAGATCGCCGAGAT
>CAWUNT010000162.1:0-5471 GCA_963923405.1 uncultured bacterium
GGCGCGGAACTCGAAAAAGGAACCCAGCGCAAGCGCTTCACTCGCGCCAGCGCGCAAAACAAACAATCGCAGGATGGCCTGGTTTTTGAGGGCCCCTTCAACGAATGGCTGGAGAAATTCGAGCGCCTGCGCGCGATACGCTACGCCGATCCGGCAACCGAGGAAAAACTCGCGGCCCGGCAACCTGAACTCGTCCTGAAATTGCTGGACGGCGAAAAGGTGGCAGAAGAGTTCGCGCTCAAAAAAGTGACCGGGCTGTCATCGGTGCCGGACTCCGCTCAGGTCACGTGGTGGGTGTTCTCATCCAAGGTCAATGCCCATCTCGAGATCAGCGCGAATCGCGCGGAACCTGTGGTGAAAGATGCTGAGAGCTTGCTGTAACTTGATACTGGGCGCGCTCGCCGTTTCATGGCCCGCGCACGCTGCCGTGATTTACCAGTTGCCAGTCAGGACGTGGCTGGCCACTGGCGATGAACGCTCCGCCGCCGGACGGATCGACGCGCTGGACACCGGCGTCTTGTCCAAAATTCGCGACCTCGGCGTCGACTACCTCTGGTTGACCGGCGTGATTGAACACGCGAGCCCTGAAAATACGGACCCTGACGCCGTCAAGGGCAACGCGGGCAGCTATTACGCGATCCATGACGCATGGGATGTTGACCCCGTTCTCGGAACACGCGAGGATTTCCGCGCTGCCGTGACCCGGGCCCATGGAGCTGGACTTCGCGTCATGATTGACCTGGTGCCGAACCACACGGCACGAACACACCGCACGGATGTTCCCGGGAAAGTTGATTTCGGAACCTCAGACCAGGTTTCAAGGTTCTTCGATCCGATGAACCACTATTTCTACCTTCCAGGACAGGTTTTCATGCCACCCGGCAACGGCGACGGCGGCGATGGGCAATTTGACTCGGATCCGTGGCAGCCCGGAATCCAGCCGGAAGATCCCGCGAAAGTGACTGGCAACAATGTGCGCAGCGGACGGCCCTCATCGCACGACTGGTACGAGACCGCGAAGCTCAATTATGGATTTGATTTCACGACAGGTCAGGGACATTACCACCCGCGACCGCGCACGTGGGACATGATGGTCGCCATCGCGCGGCACTGGATGGACATGGGAGTCGACGGGTTCAGGATCGATTTCGCCCATTCCGTCCCGCTGGAGTTCTGGAAGTATTTCGCCTCCGAATTGCGCAAGAAGAAGAAAGACGTTTTCCTGCTGGCCGAGGTTTACGAGAACGATCATGGGATGCGTGTCCCCGGGTTCTCTTACGAGGCCCTGATGAACGCCGGCATTGATTCGGTCTATCAATCTGAACTCTACTGGGCGATCCATGACCAGGCGCGTGGCTCCGGCGATGCCCGGCGCCTATCCCCGCGTAACCTGCCGTCGTCCCGTCAGGGGATCGTTTCGCAGGGATACGCTTTCACCAATTATGTCGAGAACCACGACGAGACACGCGTTGCCTCACGCCATTTCGCGCCAGGTGTCACTTCGCCGGAGAACCGGGCCCGTTATGGCGCGGCGCTGGCAGCCATGGCCGCGTTGTTGCCGGGGAACTTCCTTGTCCATGGCGGACAAGAAGTGGGCGAGGACGCGTCCCACTCCGGGCCTTGGGCTGGCGACAATGGCAAGACATCGATCTTTGATTTCATTCATCAGCCATCTGTACGCCGCTGGCTCGATGATTCGGCGTCGCGCGCGCAGGCCGAATTGCGCGCTTCCTATCAACGCCTGCTCGCGATTCGCAGGGAACCTGCTTTCGCTGCCGTTCACACAGCCGGTTTCGGGTCACTTGTGGACCTGGCAGGTCCGAATCATTGGAAGCCCGAGTCACGGTGGATCAACTCATTCGTTCGCCATGACCCGCGCAGTGGTCAGGCCTTCCTCGTCGTCACCAACACGGACCCGGTGAACGCGCATGAGACCACGATCCACTTCACGGACCGCGATCACGTGGACAGCACTGGGGCGTTGCGCGCGATGGGCATCAAGGACGCGGTGGAAGAGCGCTACCGTTTCACCGACCAGTGGGCACGAGCCGGATGGTCTCCCGCCGATCCGGCCCTGGGCAGCGAGGCAGGAATTCCAGGCGAGGTATTGTACCGGCCGGGAAATATCCCAAGCGGACTTTACCTGGGTAAAGTTCCCGCCGGGACTACCTTGATTTTGAAAGTCGAGAAAGAGGCTTCACGGGCACCGGACGATATTCGCGGCAATCCTTGACGCGACAATGTCACCCAGTGTCTGACTTCTGAAGTTGCGGACCTCGACAAAGTTTTCACCGACATACGCATTCCCTGGCAGCCCCGCGACGGCGCGGATATGAGCGCGCAATCCGTCCATCTGGTCCCACCCGGACCGGAATCTACGATCCGTGTCATCGTCGAAATCACCCGATCCGTTACGGTCTTTGGCCGGAGCCGAAAACAGCATCAGTTTCTTGAACGGGGCCGCTCGCAAATAGGGATCAAGCGAGGCGAAACTGCCGCTGCGATGGTCCTGACGCCCACTTCCATCGTGACTGAGCGCGTCAGTGATAAGCACGACAATCGGAATGTATGGTTGCGGTTGCGTCGACAGGATCCTGAATGCTTCGCGCACGGCCATGATTCCGCCTTCCGGGGTGTCTGATCCACCACTGTTGACCCTCGCGAACCAGGCATTCACGGTTTGCTGGAGGGCCGGGTTGTTTGACGCCCATGGACCACCGGAATTGTTGATCACATCCTCATAGCCAATGATGAAGTAGTTTAGGGACGTAATCGGCCGGCCAAAACCCGGGACGATTTTGGATTGGAGTTGCTGGGTAAAGTACGAAAGGCCCTCACGCACACCGCGCAGCTCATTGGACATCGAGCCGCTCTTGTCCACCGCGATGACAATGTGAACTGGAGGAAGGCTGGGCGTGCAATTATTTGGTGTCGGCGCCGGAGTCGGCGGATTGACCGGCGTCGGTTGCGGCCAACTGGTTGGCGCTGGAGTCGGCGAAATCCAAGGCTGACTTGAAGGCTCGGGAACAGGCCCAGGCGATGCCGACGGCAACGCGTTGGCAGCGGGTCGGTAAGAACCTTCCGCGCTAAACTTGGTGGTCCGGCAGGAAGACACGATGGCGGCCACGCCAAGCGCCGAAAGGGCGACCGTCACGACCGATACAGGTGTTGATAACCGCAATCGGAATTCCCGTTTCATGGATGTCTCCCGGATCGTTTGCCTACAAACCAGCGTTCCTATCGGAACCGATGTGAAAAATTCAAGCAACAACAACTCAACCCACTGTATTCATGATTATTTTTAACATCGCTCCTCGTGTGCTTCAGTTCGCGCGTGGAATTTCCGAACACCTCTTGTCACTCTTGGAGGTCCAGAATGCGATTCAACTCGTCCCTCACCCACAATCGCTTCCTTCTCGCGCTGGTGACGCGCCTGTCGATCGTCACAGGCTTGCTCGTTGCCGCAGCGGCCTGCAAAAGCAGTCAGGACTCCTCCGTCAAGACACTGGACGCGATCGCGTCTGGAGGAATCACAAAACTTTACCAGTGTAGCGGCGCGAATCAGGCCCGCATCACACCCGACAAGATCATCTTCGACGCAAACTCCAGCCTCGCCGGCGAAGGAGAAGGGACGAAGGCTCCGTTGCGAAAGGCAGTCAGTGACTATTTCACGGCGATCGACCCTTCGATGCAGGAACTCTTCCTGAAGCTCGGCGGCAACGTCCTCATCACCGATGAGGAACGCGTCGCCGGTTACTGCCGTGCCGCGCGGCAACGCACGGCCGCCGGAACCAACACCGGCGATACCGTTCATGGATGTTTCCTTTTTGTGGACGATCCGACCGGGGAGAAACCCAGTATCTTCACGATTGTCCATGCCGCGTCGCCGGAACGGATCCGGTATTTCGGCCCCCAGATATTCGGTTATCTCTATGCGCAATTCTACTCACGACTTGGCATTTCGAAACGCCAGGGCGCGAGTTTCAGCGTGAACAAGAATGAGAGCATGGAGTTCATCAACTACAAGGAACTGATCGCGGACGCGTTCCTCAGGGACATGCTGGCCTCAAAAAAATACAACATGAACAACCTGAGTCCACTTCTCGGCGTCAACGCGGATGCGGAGCTCCGCGCGTTTGCGGGAGATGCCGGCTTGATGGATGCCCTTTCCATGCGCAAGGCCAGTGATTCGAGCGTGCCATCCACGACGGAAAAAGAGCGACGTCGCGCGCAGGTTCGTGACTACTTTTTCGCCCACGCGTTCCAGTCAATGAATTGCAACACTGATTCCCTTGAAGTCACGCGCCGTGAATTCCCGCGATCGTTGGAGGCCTACACGCAAGTCAACACAGCTCTGGTCATGATTTCCTCGGAGCTCTCGGGCGTCGCCTCAGCCGCCCCCGCCACGAACGACCGGTTCAATTTGGCGGCCGAGCCTGGAAGCACGGGAAAAGCGCTGGTCGACAACAAAATGTCCGCCAAGGCCGGAGGCGTGGACTTGATGAGCATCCTGAGCATGGTGATGCCGTTGCTCAGCCAACTTGGACTTCCGGGAGGCTCTGGGGGTCTCGGCGGGCTGGGAAGCCTGTTCAACGGTCAACTCGGCAACAACATGAACCCGGGCGGCAACGTGTACCCGGGCATGCTTCCAAACAATGGCGGTTACAGGCCACCAGGAATGATGCCCAATGGTTATCCCAATCAGGGTAACAGGATGCCTTACAACCAGGGACTTTTGACTCAGGGTCAATTGGCTGGATATGGCAACGGCAAGTTGGGCTTGCTATACAACTCGCTCTCGAACTCGGGTTGTCCCGGCGGCAATTGTGGCGGCAACTCTTGCAGCGGAGGGTCGTGCTCTGGTGGCGAATGCTCAAGCTCGACAACTACCGCGGGTGGCGTATGCGAAGGCGCCGCATGCGCTGATGTCGTGGCCACTTGAGGAGATTTTGTACGTGAGGGGCATTCCACAATCCGGAATCCGCGGCGCGAAATTCGTCCTTCTCGCGTTGATTTTGTCCTGTGGGACATCTTGTTCAGAAAACAAGTTGACGGGAAAATCCGGCACGTCCAGGAACCGTCCCGCGAGTTCAGGGGATAACAACGGACTGCCGCAAACCGGACTGCCGCAAGCCAGCTTCCCCGATGGGGCGACGGTCCGCGACAACATCGCGCGTATTGTCTGCACCAAGCAAGACTTGATTCCACAAGTGTCTGCGGGATCGTCCGACATTGTTTATACGCGCCAATTCCGCGCGGGTGACGAATGTGGTGGAAAGCTGCCTGACGCGAATTACTTTGGATTTTCGGTCGACGAGGAGATCTGCGGCGCCGACCGGGAGTGGACGATCCTCGAACCACGCAACGGCGAGGCACCCGGCACCCGGATGCGTTATCTGGGCGCGTGTCCTGCCCCTCCCAGCAACTCACGCATTACGGTTCTCTGGGTCCACCAGGATTCCGCGAAAAAT
>CAWUNT010000163.1:0-5459 GCA_963923405.1 uncultured bacterium
GCAATGTCCGCCAGAGTCAAATCACCGCGAACCGCGGCCACGAACGCCTCGCGCCCCGCGGGAGACTTCATGTCAAATTCGTAAACACGATCGGTCCGGTCCGTCCAGGCAAGTTCTCCCTGGATGTCGATCGGCGCGAAGACACCGGGGATTCCTTTGTAAAAGGGAATGGCGTTGGCCAAAAGGTATACCGTATTTCCGACGAAAGCCCGCGCATTGACGCCTTGCCGGTCAACATTCGCTACGGAAATCCAGGCGACATCCTCCGACTTGCGGAGGACGTTGATGCGGAATTCTCCCCTCTTGAAAATCCCGACCGGCAAGTTGAACTTCAAATCTTGCAGCCTTTCGAACGTCTTTTTCCACCCACCTCCGGGAATGGATTGCAGGTCAGCAGCCAGACCGATGCCCCCCGTGAGTCCATAGCTGCGGATTCCATTTAGCGGCATGCGGTAGAAACTTTCCACGCTCAGTGGCAATCGAAAAGGCGCCTCAAGGCGTTTCAATGGATCATAGAGCTCATTCGGATCGAATGAAGGAGGCAAGATCGCGGAAAGGAAGGGCACCAGTCCAAACCAGTTGTTAACCAGGAGTCGCCAGTAGGGAAGTGTGTCATTCTCACTGATGCGTTCAGCATCTGACCGTAAATAAATATCGAGCGCGTCAAGGCCAGCGTCACCAGAGGCGACAACCGGGATGTCCTGGACATTGTAAAGTTGGTGTGAATAACGAGGTCCCGCGGCCAGTCTGTCGACGACAACAAAAGGACCTTGGCGGGTGGAATACAACTCACGGGTAAGCTCAACAGCAATCGCCGTGTGCTTTCCTGTGGGAAAACGGAATTCGTTGTCCATCAAGCTGTAGAAAATCGAGTGCATGAGCGACTCGAGGGAGCGATTCAACGCGTCTGTCCCCGAGGCAAGGCTGCTTGACAGGAAGGAGTTCTTGAAGAGAGCTTCAACAGAGAAAGACCGGTGATGTTCCTCCTCGGTTTTTGGCTTGGCGGTTGGCCGGTCAAACGCGACCTCCATGGAATCATCCCGCGCCTGCAGCGGCACAGGGAACGACATGAGCCAAAGAAATAGCAATGACACCACTGGCAGGACAGAACCGCAGCACGAAATCCCAATCTCTTTGCGATGGCTCATCAGAGACCCGCCTCCGCCCCGAGAGCGATCAAAAAACGAGACTCATACAATGGATTCAAGGAACGAACGCGCCCCAGGGAGAACCTGAAAGCAAAGTTGCCTTCATTCCCGCGAAACCAGGTTGACGGAAAGTAACGATACCCGGTCGCCACGGTCTGCGCGCGCAATCGATCCTCGTCATATAGAAACCACCACCTGCGGTCCGGCGCGTCGAAAGCGAACCGGAAAAGGCGCCGGAATCCCGCGTCAAGATCCTCGTCGGACGATTCCGATCGAACGAGCTCGAATTGAGTAGTACCACCTGACTTTGATGTTGTGACGAAGGCAAATCCGTACCGCCGGGATCCAGTTATGCCCCCGGCCGAAAGGACAAGACGGGCGCGCTCAAAAAAACTCAGGTCGTACATCACTCGCGCGCTTGCTTGCTGGCCTGAGTCACTGACCGGATGGTCTCCTGCGAATCCAACATCAACTTGGGTCTCACTCAGGTTGTCAAATGTCAGGATTGCGCTGCGCCGGGCCTTTCCCCAGTAAAAGCGGTCACTGGTCGCCCACCACAAATCATCAGCGGGATTGACGTCGACACCGAAAGGCAGGCGTTGTTCTCCCAGCGAAGCGCGAAAGGAATGCAGCGCGGGATTGCCGATCCGGACAATGACATGATCAGACTCCTTCTTGACGCCATCCGGCAGCAATGACCACCTGCCGTCTCCCGCGTCGAAGCGACTGATCCCACGCATGAGACCTTTGGCTTGAATTGCCAGAAGTGGTGAAAAATGGATACCGATGGACCCTTGAGCGGCGCCCAGTTTTATCGCGCCCTCCCCTGGTTCCGGAGTCACGATGAAATCCTCGGATACCCTGGCATTCAGGCACGCCGTACTGGACATGCCTTTGACGTAATCCTCAGAGCCAGCTGGCAATTCGCATATACCAAGGGCAATTCCGACACCCGATCCCAGTATTTTCTTGCCGATGCCCGCGGCACCCCAGTTAATCATCATGGAGGTAGCCCCACTCGCGGAGAATCTGGTCAAACATCGGATTGCCACTTACGATTCGGCGGACTTCCGCATCATTGACAAGCACACGGCGCAAGTAAGCGTTGGGAGCATGGGAAACCGGCAGGAGTGCGCCCTCACCCCGGATCTCGCGTGGAAGGGAAGGCCAGTGTTTGTCACTCAGTGGCAGGCGCCATGCCATGGCATCAATGGGGATGGTTTTGCCAGCCACCTGCACTTTCACGTCTTGCAGATCCTTCAATTCAAAACCTTGAGGCAGTGGGAGAACAACCCTCCGCTGATCCTTTGACTCGAATTCCAGGGCCGGAACCCGGATGACCTCTCCATGAGGAGCCTCAACAACCAGCTCGAACCCGGTATTTACGCCATAAAATCTCTCGTATTCCTTTCGCGCCCTTTGAAGAATTTGTAATACCTGGCCGTTCTCGCCAGCCAGGTTCAATCTCTCCGCCGGATCCGACTCGAGGTCATACAATTCCTCCCGGATAAACACCTCAGCCGGAAAAATCTTCCAGCCTGACGACGGAACCATCTTCTTGAGCGTTGGTTCGTGAGCCCTTACATATTTCCAGCGACCTCCAAACACCACCCCACGCTGGTGATAGCCCTCCAGGCCAAATGGGGCGGGCGTAGTCTTGATGCCTCCCGCCAGACGGGCCGCGATCGCAAGACCCGCGTTTCGGCTGCTTTCACCGCAGGACCTGTCCGGAAATTTCGACTTGCGCAACATGGCTGGTCCAACACCGATCGTTGAAACGGGTTCTCGATGCCGGACAGGCACGACCCCGGGACCGCGCCACGACAGCGGGACACCGACCTCGTCGGTCAACAGTGTCGCGCCGTGATCAAAATAGGCTCCGCTATATACCGGGCCGGATTCATTTAAGTGGAACCGACGGGATGTGTGCTGATCGCCGTGATCCGCCAACAAGATAACGTTGGTATTGTCACGCAAGCCTTCGGTATCCAGTACGTCGAGGATCCTCTGGAATGACCGTGCGGCCTGACGGACCTCCGCGCGGTAAAGCCATTTAAGTCCCGAGTCCATGGAAGTCAGATCGGACCAGCCCGACCATGTATTCCAGACATCGGCCAGCGGCCCCTTGTATGGACCATGCGGCGCGTTCAAGTGAACATAAAGCAAAAAGGGCGAATTCTTGTTCAAATGCAGCCAGCGGGCGGCCTCACGCGCCGCTAATGGAGTCTCGTATCCCTCGGTCTCGATTGAAACATTTTCACTGAAACCGTGATCAACACCGACACCAATCGCTTCGCTGATCACTGAAATATTTCCGATCATCGCCGTGCGATACCCATTCCGGGTAAAAATACCGGGAAACGAATCCCATTTCTCACGGTACCAGGCTTCACGCTGTTCGCTGGATACCGCATACGCAAACGCGATATCACGAATCTCAGTCGGGGTGTGGCAACTCAACAGCGCGTTGGTCGACGGACTTGTCATGTTGCCGGGACTCATCGCCGAAGAAAAAACCGCTGCACTCGCGTTGAATTTCTGGAATGTTTCCGGCGCGTCCTCACCCAATACCGCGTCTGCGCGGAGCGTATCGACGAGTACGATTACAAAATTCTCGCGACGTTCTGAGGAGGGGGAAGATCGCGATTCATCGCGCAGAAACCTGATATCTGCGAATACGCATGGATCATGTCCGGAGCACGTCAACAGGAACTCGCGAGCTTTTTTCCCGGACTCGTTCACGGCGGCGGAAAAATCCAGCCAGCGTGTCCCGGTCACGCTTTGCGCGGCGGCATGGGGACGAATGAATTGCATGTACATGCGCAAAGCGGATCGCAAGGTTCCCGGAGCAATCGCACTTGCCCTGCGGATGGCCCTTTGGATCCATGTTGATTCGTCCGCCCAGGAAACAACCACGCCGTCATCCACTCGCGCGTCGAACCCGAGATCCCCAGGTATTCCAGCAATGCCATACCTGACTATACCGGCGTACCCATCCGGAATGGTCACGGCCAGGCTACCGCCCGGAGGTACAAAAATCCCGTCACGCGACTCAACCCGGCCCGGGTATACCCCCAGGCTGACGCGAACCTGGGCGGGATTTACGAAACGGGCGGATCCAGACTGCACACGAACATCAAATGCATCGCTTTCCAACGGCCAAGACCTTGCCCAGGATGCGAGTGATTCTGACGCGGATGGCGCCGCAGGGACGTGACGCAACGACAAATCACCATGAAGGGCGGACAATTCGCGAGAAGAAACCGGAAAGGGCATTTCTGTTCCCGGATCCCGGAGAGAATCTGGCAGGCGAGCCTCATTCGGATGAAACAACAACACCAGACAGATGACTGCGAAGAAGACGAAAAAACTCCGGAAGAGCATCAGAAGCCCTCCGGAACAATAAAGTCGTCCATGATCCTGACGTCCGGCTCCATTTTCTTCACACCGGCCAGCAAACGGGACTTCATCTCCAGGAGAACGTCGCGCTTCGAGACCGCGAGATCGCTCGTATTCGCCGGATCATTGATGACATCGTAGAGTTCATAACGCACGCCCTGCCGCGTAGGCATGTAAATCAACTTCCATTGACCGTGGATGAGACTCCGGTGTTTTGAGACGACGAGCATCTTTTCGTACTTGGGGTTGAGGATGATCTCTCCCGAATGTCCGGGATCAAACGTCAGCAACTGGGATATGCCGGGGTAGTCAAGGCGGTTTTTTTGGTAAAACACAGAGCCTGTGCGAGAAAACCAGATCTCTGTCTCGGAATATGCATCCAGATTATTTACCCTCGCCGACCCGGATGACAAGTCCATCCCCTGCAAGTCGTGATGAGCTTCTGGAAATCCATTGAGGCCAGCCAGTGAAGCCATGGTCGGCGCGAGGTCGATCGACCGGCTGACGGACCCAAACTCACGGGCTGGAAAACGCCTTGTTCCCGCCGGCATCTTGATCATCAATGGTACCCGTAAAGTCTGGTCTCCGCGGAGATGGTCACCGTGGCCTTGCAAGATGCCGGACTCAAACAAGTCCTCCCCGTGATCCGCGGTCAACACCACGATTGAGTTGTCCCAGATGCCTCGAGTCCGCAGAGCCGCCACAAGCGACGCGAAGGAGTCATCGATGGATCTCAAGGCACCATCATACAAAGCCCTCACCTGTTCAATCTGGACCTGGTCAAGGTTCTGGTCATCCGCGCTCAAAGCAGGATTTTTCTGAAACCAGAAAGGCCCTGGATACGCGCGATCGCTGTATGCCCGGTAGTATGGCCACGGGGCCGAATACGGGAAATGAGCCGTGGAATAAAAC
>CAWUNT010000164.1:0-5449 GCA_963923405.1 uncultured bacterium
CTGCGGATCGCGGACAAGCGTCACTTCAATGACAAGTACGAAGGCAGCCTTGAGGGCAATTATATTCAGCTCGGTGACGAGAGCGACAAGCGGCTGGGTTACGTCCAGGCTGGCCTTGGGTTCACGACAACGAACCTGTTCCAGAGGGGGCAGTTCGTCTACCCGATGATGGTCGACATCGGATACAACCAGCCGCTGTACGGGATCCATTCAACAGACGAGCGATTTTATTCGTTGGCGATCACCGGATTCTTCGGCAGTGCCGGACGCCCGGGCGTCGAACCCGTCACGACCATCAAAAATGAAACTCGAGCTTCCGTTCCGGACCAGAGCCTGAAGCGCTGATCCGCACTTGTCCGCCTTTGGACAATTTCCCGAACAAGACCTCATCGGCAAGTGGTTTCGAGACCTCATTCTGGATCAGGCGCGCCAACGGACGCGCGCCGAATGATGGATCGTAACCCCTGTCGGCCAGGTACTCGCGCGCGGAGTCATCAAAGGCAACTTCAATCTTCTTGGCGGCGAGCTTCTGGACAATTTCCCGCGTGAACTTGTCGACGACGGACAGGATCACCGGACGCGGCAACTGCTGGAAGTAAATGACCGCGTCCAGGCGGTTGCGGAATTCCGGCGAGAACGTGTTCTTGACGGCCTCAAGGTCACCTTTCTCCGCATGCGCCATGCCTGGAGTCCGCGTGAACCCGATCGACCCGTGCATCATCTCGCGGGCGCCCGCGTTCGTGGTCATGATGATGACCGTGTTGCGGAAGTCCGTCTGGCGACCATTGTTGTCGGTCAAGGTCCCGTGGTCCATCACCTGCAGCAATATGTTCTGCAGGTCACCATGAGCCTTTTCAATCTCGTCGAAAAGGATCACGGAATGCGGTGTCTTGTTGACCGCGTCGGTGAGCAAGCCGCCCTGGTCGAACCCGACGTATCCCGGAGGAGCCCCGATCAGGCGCGAAACCGTGTGGCGCTCCATATACTCACTCATGTCGAACCGGATGAACTCGATACCGAGGATGGCAGCCAGTTGCTTGGCGACTTCCGTCTTGCCAACCCCCGTCGGGCCGGCGAACAGGAAACTGCCGATCGGTTTCTCGCTGGAACCGAGCCCCGAGCGCGACAACTTGATGGCCGATGCCAAGGCGTCAATCGCCGGGTCCTGGCCGAAGACAACGGACTTCAGTTTCTTGTCGAGATCCTTCAGGGCGGTTTTGTCGGAATTCGAGACTTTTTGCGGCGGGATGCGTGCCATCTTGGCGATGACCGCCTGCACATCATCGAGCGATATGGTTCTGACCTTCGATGACTTGTAATTTCCCTTGGCCGGTTCGCGGGCCAGGGCGGCGGCTGCGCCAACCTCGTCGATGACGTCGATGGCTTTGTCGGGAAGTTTCTTGTCCCGCAGGTAGCGGGCGGAAAGCTCCGCGGCACCACGCAGCGCCTCGGGAGAGTATTTGACCTTGTGGTGGTCCTCGTACCGGGATTTCAGTCCCTTGAGGATGGCGATCGTGTCGTCTACAGAGGGTTCGTCCACGTCGATCTTCTGGAATCGCCGTACGAGAGCGTGGTCGGTCTCGAAATGGCTGCGGAATTCCTTGAAGGTCGTTGATCCAATGCAGCGCAAAGTGCCATTCGCGAGAGACGGTTTCAGCAGGTTGGACGCGTCCAGCGTGCCGCCGCTGACAGATCCGGCGCCAATGACTGTGTGGATCTCGTCAATGAACAGGATCGCGTTCTTTTTCTTCTTGATTGACGTCAGGAGTCCTTTGAGGCGCTGCTCGAAGTCTCCGCGAAAGCGCGATCCAGCCAGCAAAGATCCCATGTCGAGAGAGTAAATGGTTGCGCCTTTGAGAACGCCAGGAACTTTGTCTTCAGTGATCCGCAAGGCGAGGCCTTCGGCGATCGCGGTCTTGCCCACGCCAGCGTCGCCGACCAGCAAGGGGTTGTTTTTGCGGCGGCGGCACAGGACCTGGACCGTGCGTTCAATCTCGGCGTCACGACCGACAAGGGGGTCGATGTGCCCCGAACGCGCGCGCGCGCACAAGTCAACCGCGTACAGCGCCAGGGGGTCGCGTCCGCCTTGTCGCTCGGCCGGGCCGGTTTCGGCCTCGTCATCGTCCTCGCGGGGCTGGCTTTCCGGGGAGCCATGGCGCTCACCGTCGCCAAGTCTGGCTACGGGCTGGTCTTTGTCGGCCTCCCCATCCTGCGACGCGTCCTGGCCTTCAGTTGGTTTGGTGATTCCGTGCGAGATATAGTTGATCACGTCGAACCGGCTGATGTGCTGCTGCTGCAGGAAGTAGACCGCGAACGAGTCCCGTTCCGAGAACAAGGCGACCAGGAGGTTCTCTCCTTTGATCTTGTCCTTGCCTGCCGCGCGGACATGTTGTGCCGCGCGCTGGATCACGCGCTGGAAACCGATGGTCGGTTGCGGCATCTGTCCGGGGCGCAGCGTCCCTGACGCGATGTGTTCGTCGAAGAACTCCTCAAGGCGTTGACGGGTAAAATCTATCGAACCGCCACAGGCGCGAAGGGCCTTGGTTGCCGTGTCGTTCTGCAAGAGGGCAAAAAGAACGTGCTCGACGGTCACGTATTCGTGTCCGCGCCGCGCCGCCTCGCTCACCGCGAGGTTCAGGCTGACTTCGAGTTCATGGCTGATCATAAGCCCTCCTGCCCTTGCTTCCCCGGCACATCGGATACCGATGGTGCCGATGCAATCTTTAGACCCGTTATCATCACACCCGTTACCACGAGCCCCGTTACCACGAGCCCCGTTACCGCGATCAACTCAGGTACGTTCCATGGTGCACTGCAGCGGGTGCTCGTTCTCTCGCGCACACTCCATGACCAGCGCGACTTTGGTCTCGGCAATCTCATACGGGAAGACGCCACAGACTCCGACGCCTTTGGTATGGACACTGAGCATGATCTCCGTGGCGACCGACCGGTCCTTGTTGAAAAACGTTTCGAGCACCATGATGACGAAATCCATCGGGGTGTAATCGTCGTTGTGCAAGAGCACGCGATAAAGATGCGGGGGCCTGGCCTGGACCTTGCGCTCGGTGATCACCGCCGCGCCAGTTCCGGGATCGTCACCCCCGTTGCCTGTTATCGTGGGCAAGTTCTTGCTCATGTTTCTCCCCTGTCTTCAACATTGGGTCAGACGTCCGATCTGTCAACCCCCCTCACTCACATAGTGATTATCGGCAAAATTGCTGTTTTTTTGCAGCGGATTGACGGGTCTTGAACAAGAGTGGTAAGTACCCGGAAGCATGGAAGAATCGCTTTTCCAATCCGCGACGTCCCGTTTCCCCCAATCGGCAAGCCTGTTCCGGTTTTGCCGGGATGTGCTCGCCATGCGCAGGGGCACTTCTCGCATCATGGATCAGGACGTCGGCGCCTTGCTGGAAATGGATCCGGCTGATTGCAGCCACTGGAAAAAAGGCAAGAAGCACATCCGGTCCGTGGCTGCCATACAGACGCTGGCTGAACGCCTTGAATGCGACCAGTCCGTCGTGTCCGCTATCGCGACAGGCATCATGGACGATGTCGAGGCATTGCTTGAGGTGAAGGGGCACGGCGCGTTTGAGTTGGACGCCGGGCTCATCGAATCGACTTGCAAGGAATTGCAGCGCCAACATCCGGATCAGTGGAGCCGGGACCGTGAGCGTGCCATTCGCATGGCGTGCTCATTGGACGCGGCGGCAATACAGCGCATGGTCGCGGGCATCCATCGCGAGTGTGGGATTGAAGAGGCCCCTGTTTTTCTTCCAGAGATCGTTCGCGCTGTGACGAGGGAAAATCCTGGTTTTCAGTTCGAGCAGATCCCCGAAGGTCGTGAGTCGCGCCCTTGGTACCGGTTCGAAATGGCGCGTCAGTTGGGCAGATTTCTTCTGCGATCCGCGGTGGCGCCGATGACGCAAGGTCGCACGGGCCTTCCCGTCCGGTTGCAGGATCACCTGCGGCAGGTCGAGGAAAACACTTTCGCGATGGAACTTCTCGCGCCGCTGCGCCTTGTCCGGCAAGAACTGGCACGGTCGGATGCCGGGCGTGACATCATCGACCAGTTGGCGGAGAGGTTCTGGTTGTCGCGCGCGGTGATCAACCGGCGCGTCAGGGAAGCAATCTTGTCGAATATCCCTGGCAGCGCTGGCTGACGGGCATTGTTGGATGATCTGCTGAATCAGCCACCGTGGGGTAGTGGCTTGTACTGGACCGCCTTGTTCGTGGTCGCGTCGGATTCTGATTTCAACGGCTTCCCGTCGGGGAGTGAATTCCACTGCTCGGGGCGCAGTTCTTTTGGTTTCAGCTCCGGATTTTTCAGCGTAGCGACTTCGGGGTCCATCTCGCGCTTGCGGCACTTCTCGATCTTGTACAACTTTGAATAGAACGAGACGATCTTGCCCTCGACCCCGCGGCATGCTTCATCGATCGGGATTACATCGACAACCTTGCTGCGGTCATATTGACGGATGAATTCAAGGTCCACGGACGAAGGCATCTCCGGCCCGATTTGCAGCAAGTCAAACTCTGCCTCCGTGAGCGGGATCACCTCTGATCCGATACCGGACGTGATGCCACGTTTTTTCTGGAAGGCGATGAATGTTTCCCAGTCGGGAAAAATGCGTTTTTTGCACTTCTGGACAAGATAGACGTCGACGTAGGAGAACGTGATGAAGCGTCCTTCCAGTTGCTTGCAGCTGCGGCGACTTTTTGCTCCCTGGTCCGCGACAGGCTGGCCTGCCGGAATCGCGGCGATGATGTCCGATTCAACTTCAGTCACATTGACGGATCCGCGCATCAATCTTGATAGAGTCTCCGGATCCTGGACCGCGCGCCGTTTGCAATTCTCGACGCGGAAAATCTCGCTGTAATAACTGATGTACTTGCCTTCGTGTTTCCCGCAGGCCTTCTTGCGTTCCGCGGCGGTCACAACGCGGGGTTTCGCGGGTTCCGGCTTTGGCACTTTGATGATGCTGTCATCAACGGCTTCGGCGCCGCCTTCCATTTTACCTGCCTCTTGATCGTGCGTGGATTGGGATTTGACGCCACGCGATTGTGGAAAGTCGCCCGGTGGCGGCGGCTCGTATGCTGGTTCCGGAGCCTCTGCCGGTGGCGGCGCCTGTTCGTGCGCGGCTGCGTCATCCTGCGCGAAAAGTCGTTCAGGAGTCGCAAGGCTGAGCGCCACGTACGCGAGTCCCGCAAGTGCGAGCCCTCGTGAGGCTGCCGGAGCGCGCCGGATCATGTCTGGAATGTAAAAGCCCGTTTCCACAACCTTTATTGTTGCGGAAACGGGCTGGTTTTACAACGCGGGACAGGGCTTGTCTTAGTGGGCGTGGCGCAGTTTCTTGCGCTTGTGCTTGGAAGCCTTGTGTTTTGCGACTTTGTGCTTCTTTGACTTGCTGATCTTGCAGGACGCGCCTGTCTTGAGCTTGCTCGCTCTTGT
>CAWUNT010000165.1:0-5402 GCA_963923405.1 uncultured bacterium
ATGGAGGGCGGCGCCGTGCCCACGGGTGGGACCTCGAATTGGAAAGACAACACACTGAGCGACTCGGGTCAGGCAGCCACCTGTTTGAGCAACGGCAGCAACTGCGCGATCAAGGATCTGATGACGGGGCTAACCTGGTTCAAGGGTGATAGTCAGACAAAGTCCTGGTACGCAGCCGTGTATTACTGCGGGACGCTGTCCCTTAGCGGCAAGTCGTGGCGTCTGCCAACTCAAAAGGAACTGATGGTCGCCTACGCGAATACGATCCGCAATACGGTTGGCAGCGGGACGGTGCAGAATTACAATCTGCCTTGGTGGTCCAGCACGACGGACAGTACGGATCCGCAAAAGGGCTGGACCGTCAATCTCGCGACCGGGGCAACGGTCTCGCAGGTCAAGACCACCAGTCCGGCGGTCGCGAAAGCACTTTGCGTGCGAAGCGATTGACGCAGATTTACGAAGGGTCGATACAGGAGCCAGTTATGCAAGATTGGAGTCCCGCTGACCTCCAAGGTCATCTCGACGCGGGTGAGACGGTTTTTCTGAAGCTGTGGAAAAAAGGATGCGGGGCGTGCAAGCTCTCTATTCCCGCGATCGAACGCATCGAGGTCGAATATGCCGGCCAGATGATTTTTGGTCAGATTTGCACGGATGATCATCCGGAGATGCTTGAAGTCTCCGGTTCGGAAGCCCTGCCTTCTTTTTTCGTATTCAAGGACCGCCAGCAGAAGGGCAACTTCACTGGCTTCAAGGGCCTTGAAAAAATGCGCGGATTCGTCGCGGATTCTCTCGCAAGTTGAGGCTTGGGGGCTTGATACACGGGGCCCTGACGGTATTCAGGCGCCTGGTGGTCCGATTTTAGGGCCGCAGTGGCTATTTTTCCTGACCCTGACCGCGGTATTCCCCCCGGGAGGGCTGCCCGGCAGGTTCCCCAAACTACCGTAATCATTGATACGTGCTAAAAGCCAGGCTCAGGCACGCGCGTTGCTCTGGCCGGTATCGCGCCCCGCGGTGTTCGCGGAGGCGCCCTACTGGAGGTTAGCTGATGCGAAGGTTCCTGATTGGTTCTGCGCTTTTCTTTATCCCGGTTGTCCACGCTTGCGGCCTGGCTGGCGCCCAGTTGGTTCCCCTTGCCGGCGTGCCCGGTGATCCATCGCTCAGCAAGGAGCGTTTCAATCTGCGGCAATTCATTCGCGGTATCGCGAAAGTCGAGATTCCCGCGGACGACAATCAAGCCATTGGTGAGGAAGTGCCCGGTGTCGCTGATGTCGGGGGCGTTCCCAGCCGGATCGTCTCGCAGAAGAAGTCGATCACAAGGTCTTTTGAGTCCGTGGCGGCATTTGATCCCAACGCCGATGTTCTTTGGCCGGGCTCAGTCGTCCAGGGAAAATCGATTGAATCCGGCATTCTGGCCCCGATCGCATTGGGGCGCAAATCGGGCACGGTGACGGTCAAGAACCTCACCATCGAGGGGCCGTCCGCGGAATACAGCCGCGAAATCGCGAATCCATCGAACGCGACGCTGCAAAAAGCCATCATGGACATCGTCACGCAGAACCTTCCGGTTCATTCGGGGGCTTTGCTGTCCTACGAGAGCGCGTCCTATTCCAGCGTTGAACACGCGCTGCTTCAGATGGGTGTATCAGCCAAGTGGTTGACCACCAACGTCAAGGCGAATCTTGAAGCGGAGCAATCCGCCAAGAGGAGCAACATGATCGTGCGGTTGACCCAGGCATACTACAGTGCCTCGTTCAGCCCGCCGTCAGCGCCCGAATCGTTTTTCTCTGACGACGTGACGCCGGATGACGCGGCACTATACATGGAGGCCAAATCGGAGAACGGTCATTCGAATCCGCCGGTTTATGTGTCGACCGTGACCTATGGACGCAGCCTCTATTTCTTCATCTCCTCGAATGAGGAAAGCTCAAGGTTGAAGGCCGCTGTGGAGTCATCCTTCAAGGCTGGCGTTGCCAATGTCAGTGTCAACGTGAAGGCAGAGCACGACAGGGTCATCCAGGAGAGCGATGTGCGCGCCATGGTTCTCGGTGGATCCGGTAACAGCGCCGTTCAACTATTGACGGGCGACAAGATCGCGGGAATCGAGAAATTCCTGAGAGAGGGCGCGAACTACGCGCCGTCATCGCCTGGCGTTCCGATCAGTTACCAGTTGCGTTACCTCAAGGACAACGACGTGGCGAAATTGTCTCTCACGACCGAATATGATGACCGCAGGGTGACGCCGATGACCGTAAAGCAAATCCTGGTCACGTTCCACACGCTGGATGACGACAAGGATCCACAAGAGGCCCTGGACGCATGGGCGTATCTCGGCAACCGGGAACTGTTCCACGAGCGGTTCGCGCAAGGCCAAACTTGGCCCGACCATACCAGTCGAGACCGGACTTTCAACCTCCCGGCTGGAGTGACTTATGACCAGGTAAAAAACGTCTCGCTGCGTGTACGCAAGGGGCAAGACGGGTCATACCATGGAAAAGGCTGGCATGTTGCGATTGAGGCGAGGGCGGTTTTGGAGGACGGTCGCCAGATGCTGGTCTTGCCGGTGACCGACCCGCTGAGTTTTGGGGATGGTCACGACTTCGACCAGAGCTTTCCACTTCTGCGCCCAAAGAAGTGAATCCCGTCGGGATTCAGAGTCTCTGATAGCCCCCGAACCAGATCTGCGTGCCAGGCGGCGCGTTCTGGGTGCCGGGGGCCTCATTACCGGAACCAGATCCGGAAGACTGTCTTGTATAGCCAACTTTTCCAATCAGGCCATACGTCGGAGCGATCGCGATCCTTCCGTTGATGAAGAACTCGGCGTATCTTTCCAGTGCTCCGCCCTTGCACAAAAGTTGATTGCCAAGGCAAGACGCGGATGCACTGGCGCCGATCTGGTGTTCACCCGCGGAACGGGTTAGGGAAACGCCACCACTTGATCCACGGCGAACAGATGATTCCCCCTCGATGGATCGTTCAAGGATCTGGAAATTTAGATTCAAGTCAAGGTCAGGAAAGACATTGACGAAGCTACCAATCCGGTAGAACCGGTAAAGGCTTCTGCTCGTGCCGTTGTACGCCGTTCTTGTATGGCCAGCATAGAGAGCGGTTCGAATGCTGGTGAACCGGCGCGTGATGTCGCCGAGGAGCATGTAAGAAGGGCGCAGGCTCGAATCGTCTCCTCCACCCCCGCCGGCACTGAAGCCCCATGGACCAATGTTGCGGATTCCAGATAATTCTCCATATCTGGCATCCGTTGTTTCCGTTGACTGGTCCGTTGTTCCCTTGTGGAGTTTTTCGCCGAATCCCCAAATTCCCCAGGTTGGTCCCGAGACAGTGGCCCCGATCCGCGCTCCACTGGTTGTGTCGGATGCCATCAAGACTTGCCCGTTCATTTCGCAGGCAGCCGGCCTTGGCATGACTTCGCCCGGCGCGATGGCCGGACGAAGTCCTGACATGAAAAAAAACGCATGCAAGAGAATTCGTTTTATCTGCACGGCAACCGGTACGCTCCCAGGTCAACTTGCTTGAAGATCGCGTCAAAGTTCCGCGCGTTGAGTTGGCTGCACACGGTCGTTGTATCGCCCTGATAGTTAAGGCTGAAGACGGGCTTCCCGGCGGCGATGAACGGATCCATGTAGTAGCACTCGTTGTACACGGAACATGATTCGTTGATGGCCCAGTCGTACTCGCTGACCAGGTCCTTTATCTGAAGGAGATCATTGATCAATCCGACGCTCAGGTTCCGGGCGTGCGCTTCCGCGACCCAGAAACGGTTGTAGGTCAGCTGGTCCTGGGCGGTGAGCGGGAATCCGGTGTCATTCTGGTAACTGTCAGCCCAGTCGTGATAAAGCCCGTCACAACCTTTCTGCTTCGCGAGATCGAGCCTTGCCCGCATCAGTGGCCACAGGAGGTCCTTGCTGCGAATGTCAAGGAATCGTTCTTGTGGCCATCCGCCGACAACCTTGCCAAGGATAGAGGCCGGGAATGAAGCTGCGTCCGGCGTGTAGCTCTCCCAGCTGCCACCGTCGATGTAGCAGATGACTTTGACGCCGCGTGCATGCAATGCCGAGATGACAGACGCGTCGGTACCGAACATGTCGAGCATGTACATCTGGACATTGAGAGACGTGTCAATGGTTCCACTGTACTGGATCTGCCAGCTCGTTCCCGGAACGGGTTTCCACCAGCTGCTGCCCGGGGGCGGTGTCGGTGTCGGTGAAGGCGTTGGACTTGGTGTTGGGCTTGGCGTTGGGCTTGCGGTCGGACTGGGCGTCGGCGTTGGCGTCGGCGTTGGCGTCGGCGTTGGCGTCGGGGACGTGCCTGTGCCAATGGTGATCACAAGGTAGTCGAGGTCGCTGGCATCTACGGCACTCAAAGTCTGGTAGCGGAGATTGATGACGCGTGACAGGTTCACAAAACGCGAAAGTGTCCCTGACGCGTTGTAAGTCATCTTCGACCAGCTCCAGCTCGCGGCGGCGCTGTTGTCCCCGATTGTGACCCATTTGGCGGTGGAATTGTCGTAAATAAGGAATGACCACGTCTGCGCGGATTTCGCCTGGCCTTTGTAGTTGGCCGTCAGGCTGAGTGAGGTGATCGTGGAAAGTTTGATGGTTGACGGGACTGTAAAGGTGAAGGCGGTCGTGGAACCGGTGCTGGCGGGAGTAAATTCCAGATAAGTGTTCCAGTCATCCGTTGTCCCGGATTGCTCGAGTTTCCCAAGGACGGCGATTGGCTGGTCACTCACAAATCCCTTCTTTACCGACAGACTTGATGGCGCCAGGACAGTAAGCGCCGTCTGGGTAAGGTCGAGGTCCGTAGTCTGGCCCTCTCCGTCCGCGGATAACTCGCTGCTTCCGGGCGTGCGCTGTGATGTTTCCTCCATGCCACAACCATGCACCGTCAGTGTTGTCACGAGTGCCGTCGCCATTGCGGTCACGAGTCCCGCAACCCCGTATCGCCCGCCTGATCTCCGTTCGTTTCGCATTGGTGTCTCCTTCCAAGGAATTTCTCCCGGACGGCGTTCTTCATTATGAGGTTCGCTCCGGGCGCAGCGGGACATCGAAATTCCTCCGCCGGAACTTTAGGAAGAATTCGTTTGCAAGATTTTTGCCGTTGAATCGAATTTTGCACGGCGATCGTCACGAATGGCCGTGGTTGTTTTCGGGGGTCGGTTGTCTCTTTATTTCTCGCACATGGTAGCGTTCGCTATCTCGATTCTGCTGTACGGACTTTGGATAAGGCCGCGCTTGCTTTCTGATTTCCGGGAATCAAAGGCCAGACTCATGTGTTCATCGCGGCCCGGGGCCCATTTCCTTCGTGAGTCCACCAGCGCTGTTGGAGGAAATTCCCATTTTCACCTGTCCGCGCCCGGTATTCATTCTCATCCAGAGCAGGTAGCCAAT
>CAWUNT010000166.1:0-5402 GCA_963923405.1 uncultured bacterium
TGACAAGGTTTGCGCCGAGGACAGCCCCCATGGCAGCCGCCACTCCCCCGCTGGATCCTCCGTGACGGGCTTCGGCCCAGCGCACACGCCCGCCCAAACCGTCCAGGATACGCGCGACTTTCTTGAAACCAGCCTCAAGCGCCTGCACTTGCACAGGCAGAGCGCCTTTTTGGGGGGCAAATACCCGCGCCGCCCCGCGGGGACCGCAGAGCGGGTGCGCCACGTCGCATAAAACCGTCCACTTGAAAGAACGCAGCGCCCGCAAATCCCTGCCGGCCTCTGACTGGACAGCAGGTGGCTCGATGCCCGCGATGTCCGTCATCAATGTGGAGTTGAAGGCAGCGTCTTCTATGGCCTCGATCTTGTCCTCATTACGAACAAGGATTTTGAAGCCCAGAGCTTGCAGCATTCCAATGCCGCAATCGCTGACGGCCGAGTCGCCGAGAGCGACGTGGACGCTCGTTCCTTGCGGAAAGCGACGCGACAAGTCCCTCAACAGAATGCCCAGCCCCCGACTCGACGCGGCAATCGCAGTCGCCGGGTTGGGCTGACCAATCAGGTGCAAGCCAAGGCACTCCGCCGACTCAACAAATGCCTCATGACTCGCGTCGTCCGCGTCAACCATTCCAATCTTCGCGACTGCCGGCCGCCCGAGCGGATCGACGGTCTGCACATCGAGAACGCGCCACGGCGTGCCGGCGCGCCTGAGCCCGTTCAACCAAAGCTCCAGTGATCCGCGTCCACCATCGGCGAGAGGCAGCTCCGTCGCGTGCCAGCCGTTCTCACGCGCAACCGATGCGGCCGCGGAGCACGCCTCCGCGGCGGACAAGGTCCCCTTGAATGCCGAGAACGCGCAAAGAACAGATTTTTCCGGGGGCATGATGCAAGGATCAAGCAACGACAGGACGGCGTCGAGGATCGCCTGATGATAACCGAAAGTCTCACGAATCTCCGTGAAAGGAACCCAGACTGGCCCCAGGTTCAACGATGAATCATCCGACACCGGAGCCGGCAACGCGCCGGGGCGTATCAGAGAGCCCGTGAAAAACTCTGTGGTGCAGTCAAATACCTTGCCGCCCCACACGAAGGGATAACGCAATTGCCTGTGCGTGCCATGAGACACCGGGGCGATGTGGACGCGAAACCCGGTTTCCTCCAGACACTCCCTTCGCGCCGCCGACGCCGGCCGCTCGCCGCGCTCGACACCGCCGCCCGGCAAATAAACACGGACATCACCGGAGACTGGATCGCGCAGCTTCACGCCGAGCAGGCATTCCTGGTGGCAAACAACAACCGAAGCGCGGTATCTTTTCGCAACCGGAGGTTTGGCCTGCATGAAACCTGATTCCCCTCAGTCCAGCATTCGCTCAGTCATTTTCGACATGGGTAACGTGCTAATCAACTTTAGCCATGAAAAGGCCTGCGAGCAAATCGCGGGGCTCGTTGACCGGCCCGCGCGGGAAGTCTTCAAGGTCCTCTTCGCAAGTGGCCTGGAGATGCGCTACGAGGCTGGCCAGATATCCCGGCACGAACTTTTGACCGGACTTGAGACGGGCCTGGGCCACCCCCCCGGGAGCCTGGACGGGGGCGCGATCATCGAGGCTGCCTGCGACATTTTCTGGCCCAAGCCTGACATGGAAAAACTCGCGACCGACGTCAAGGCAGCAGGTTACCGCATGGTGCTCCTGTCAAACGTCAACGAGGACCACTTCGCCTACATCAAGGAACGCTACCGGTTCCCCGAGCTTTTTGACGAACTGGTGCTGTCCTATCAGGTCGGCGTCTGCAAGCCGCACGAGAGGATCTACCGGCGGGCCATCGAGGCGGCACAGTGCCATGCCCACGAGTGCGCGTTCATCGATGACGTGCAGGAAAACGTCGACGCGGCGTCACGACTCGGGATCCGGGCGATCACGTACAAGTCCACGCCTGACCTTATGCATGCCTTGGGCTCCATGGGTTTGCGAGGGCTGCAAAAAACTTGAAATCACCTTGAAAACCTTGAAATCGGCTTGAAATGTTATATAAGTGCCTCGGTTTGGAGGTGCTTGTGTCCGCAAAATGGTTCTGTCAGGTTGTTCTGTTTTCCTCGTTGATTCAGTGTCTTGCAAATGGCAACGCGCTGGCTGCGACGAAGTTGGTCACGATCTGGGACGACATCTTCGAGGACATGACCTTTCGCGAGGGCTACACGTACCTTGTCGACGGTGAAGTGCACGTCCTGTCCGGCGTCCGCCTCCGGATCGAAGACGGAGTCACCGTCCTGATCAAGAATGGCAAGATCAAGCGCCGCACCATCGACCGGTCGGCCCTGATTTTTGACCAGGGATCGCGCCTCGAAGCATTGACATTCCAGGTCCGCGCCGCCGGGATCGACGGTCGCCCGGAACGAATGGCCGACAACGGCGGAATCTGGTTCCTCGGCGCGTTCCATGACGCGTCGAAAGACGATATTTCCGTGATCGTTGATAGCCATAGCAAACTATCAAGCTTCAATGCCGTCGGGATCCACGTCTCCGATCTTGGCAATCGCGATCCAGTACCGTCCGCCCGGAATTTGAACCCGCGTGGCGACGATATTGACGGATTTTCTGTCCTGGGCGTCGGACCCAGGGAATGGAACATAAAGTCCGTCCGCTCGGATTACTCTGCCGACGACGGCTTCGATGTGACCAACTCGGAAATTGAGCTGGACAGCCTCGTCGTGAACTCCCCCTTTGAGGACGGCCTGAACATCAGCAGCAGCAGGGTCCGCGTCGTGAAAAACCTCACGGTAAACATGACGGCGAACAAGACGGTTTTTGACCGGGATATTTTCGACCTGGAGGTCGACGATGGTCCGTCTTATGTGACGATGGCCAAAGGCTGCAGAATCAAGATTGATGGCATTCTTGGCGATGAAATCAAGGTCAGGTCCGCGGACCTTCCTCGCGAGGACCGCCAGGGACCGGACCACTTCCACTTTGACGGCTATTCCCGTCGGGGAACCACAACCATTTATTCACGGGATCAAGACTGACGTGGGCCACCAGGCCGCGTCCAGATGAACGTCATCACACACGTTGTGGTGACGACGGTGAACCATTTTGCCCACATCGGGACTTTCACCAGGACCATCGGGAACATGATCGCAACGGCCATCGCGACGGTAGCCGCGATCTTGGCAGGGCGCCTGATGACTCCGTGACCTTGCCAGTCACGAACAGGGGGACCTAGGGTTGGATGATCCAGCAGCCATGAATGAAAACGTTCGCTGCTCTTCGAAAAACACCAGGCGGCGAGCAACAAGAATGGCGTCGTCGGAAGCAGCGGCAAAAATATGCCAATGATGCCAATCACGATGAACAGCCAGCCGAAAGAAAAATAAAGGGCACGGGGAATTGCGTGACGCATCATTGCTCCAGCTGTGGCCCCCAAGCTGGTTGCTGCGCCTCGAAGAGACCCGTATCGAGAATCCTTTGGCCACTGCCATCACGGTTCATGATGTACAAATGGGGCGTACCCTTTACGTCCTCGGACGCAGGACCCCGGCTGCTCTGAAAGACAATCAGCTGGCCGTTGGGTGCCCAAGACGGCCGCTCGTTGTCGCCCGCGCGCAACGTCAAGCGCTCCAGCTGGGTCCCGTCGGGATTCATCATGAACATGTCAAAACGGTTGATGTCCTTGTCGTACCCGGCGAACGCAAGTTTGTCTGACTCCGGCGACCAGGCAGGAGTCGCGTTGTACCATCCCGCGAATGTAAGGCGCTTGTCCTCGCTGACGCGAGGCTTCTCGTCATTCCAATCCAATGAAGCGCGGAATATGTGCGGGTTTCCATAGCGTCCAGAGACAAAAGCCATCCATTTTCCGTCCGGCGAGAAGGTCGGGTCAACATCGAGCCCGTCACCGGAGATCAGCATTTTCCGCTCACGCCTTCCCGGACTCATCACGTAAATTTCCGAATTTCCATTGTGGGCCCCGGTGAACGCGATCAACCGGTCACTTGGCCCCCAATTACTGCCACTGCTCAATCCGGGTCCATGAGTCAACTTGCTCTTCCTGCCCGTCTTCGTATCGTACAAGAAGATCTCAGCAGGACCGTCCTGGAACGAAGTGTAAGTGACATAACGGCCATCACGACTCCATGCCGGGCTCAAATGCGGGGCATTCTCTGTTGTGATTTGCTGGACGTTCGTCCCGTCAAAATCCGAGATGAAGATCTGCTTCGCCGCATTGCGCGCCCGGCGACCGACAAAGACAAGACGACTCGAGAAGATACCGGACTTGCCAGTGTATGCTTTCAGGATCAAGTCCGCGTAACGGCGCATGACCGCGGGCACTTCGGATTTTGGAACCTTGGAATAACGTTTGCCGACAACGACTTCACCCTTGCCGAGATCGATGGTGCGCAGCGTGAATGTCCATGTGTCGCCATCGTGCGCGGCTTCCCCCAGGGTGAGGGATTCAATGCCAACGGCGCGCCATTGCTGGACGTCCACGCCCTCCATGTTCTGCTGCCCCATCTCCCACCTGGTAACGCCCTTTGCTTTCAAAACCCCTTCAAAAACATCATTGCTGCGCACGCTGAACAGGGAGGAAAAATTCAAGAGGCGTGACAATTCCGCGGCACCGCGCTTCGCGAGGTCCCTGGTTTCCCGGTTCGCGCCCGCTTCCACCAGGAAATCCGGAATCGCCACGTTCAACTTGCGGAAATTTGGATTATCGATATTGACGATCAAGGGTTGACCGATGACCGCCCCAACCTGGGAGGAGGACAACCAGACGACCATCGCCATCGCAATTGCCATCATCGACTGCTGGCAACGCGCGACCAGGGGCCACGTCAAACGACTGCGGATCTCACGACGCATTTCACAACCTCATGGACTGAATTTCAGCAGGATCCTCTGGTTTACCAGGCCATCCGGCGGCGGCGGCAACGGAGTTGACGCCTTCAAGGCATCGAAGGCCAGTTCGTCAAAGTACTTGTCCCCCGAGGATTCCTCGACATTTGAATACGTCAGCTGTCCGGACTGGTTCAACTCAATCGCGAGAACCACGGGCTCCACCGTGCGGAACCGGAGGGTATCTGGAATCGAGTAATTCCGTCGAACTGCCGCCTGCAATCGGGCCTTGTAACGATTGGCTTCCGAAGCGCTGACGGCACCGACCGTTGCGCCCGAGTTCGCCGCCGCGAGATCCCTGGACGGGTCTTTAAGCCTCGCCGCGTCAGCAGACGGAGCCACTGTCTTCTTCGCCAACTTGTTCTCGTTACGTAATTTCTCCAGGGCAAGCCGCCGCAACGCGTCTTCCTTCTTGATACGGTTTTTTTCTTCGGCCGCATCATTCGTCTTGCCAAGGTCCCTGGATTCTTTCTGCTGTCTCTTATACACATCTGACGCTGCCGACGATACTCCTTGTGT
>CAWUNT010000167.1:0-5384 GCA_963923405.1 uncultured bacterium
GGTCATTCGCGGCCTTGCCGTCAATGAGATGCGTCCTGCGGATTTCAAGCGTGTTTTCAGGCGGGAGGCAGTTGCCGGATTGTTCCTCGGCCTCATTCTTGGCGTCATCGGGTACATGCGCGCTGTGGCCTGGGGGCAGTCGCACCTGGTTGCGGCAGCCGTCGGAATAACTCTCGTAGCCGTGGTGGCGTTTGGCGGCATTCTCGGTTCGATGCTGCCGTTTGGCATGAAGGCATTGCGCCTTGACCCGGCCGTCAGTTCATCACCATTCATCGCGTCAATCTCCGATGTTGCCGGCATCGTGATCTATTTCGCCGTGGCTTCGTGGGTCATGCGCACCTTTGCCGTTGGAAGTTGAATGTGGATTGACGATCAAATCCTTGAGCGGCACTCCCAACCTCTTGCGATCGCGACCTGGGTTCCGGAAAAACCCTTGGTGGTCCTCGGCAGCAGCAATGATGCCGCGATTGAATGCCACGTGGAGAATTGCGCGGTTGATGACGTTCCCGTTCTCAAAAGGTACGGCGGCGGCGGCACCGTCGTTCTCTATTCTGGATGTGTGATCGTCAGTATCGGGTGCTGGGTATCCGAACACTTCCACAACGACCGTTACTTTCGCGTACTCAATGGTGCCTTGAATTCATGTTTGCACGCGAATTTTCATTTCTCTGCCGGCCTTTCCCAGAACGGAATCAGTGACCTGGTTGCGGGCGACAGGAAATTCGGCGGGACGTCCATGTTCCGTAGCCGGAATTACCTCCTTTACCAGGCCTCGCTCATCGTGAAGTGCGACCATTCCATTATTTCACGTTACCTGGCCCACCCCAGCCGTGAACCCGAATACCGGCGGGGACGCAGACACGAGGACTTCCTGACTGGTCTTGCCAATATCGCGACGGGGCGGTCAAAGAATCTTTCAACAGAAGATGTTCACCTGGCGTTTGACAAGACTTTGCATGGACATGTTTTGTCCGCGGTAGGGACGGAAATGATTATGCCGGCAGGCGAACAGTTCGCGGCGCTTCAAGCGCGGCTGGATAGATCGCGCTTCGATGTCCTGAAGTGAACCTGCATGTAAAGGGCCGCGGTGCTGCCTGGCAACAAGACGACCAGTGCCGATACGGCGGTCGCGTGAAGCGCGTCAACGAGAGCATACCCCCACGTGAACGGCATGCCTGGCAATTTGGCTGACAGGCCCGCCGGCATCCGGGATCCGAGCCAGTAGAGCCCCGCATCCGCAAGCCATTCCAGTCCGAACTGGAAACTGAAGAAGAGCCCGCCGATGGTCACGAGCGAGAGGAAGGCCGACCAACCGCCCATCGGGACTTGCCGGGCATAGCGCAGAGTCAGGGAGTGCATGAGGCTGCGCAGTGCGCTCTTGTTTTCAGCGATCATGAGAACCGGGGCCATCAATGACAATGCGCCAACGACAAGAGACGTCAGAGCGAACGTCTGCGTAGCGAACATCACGGACATGACGAGTGCAGTGAGCAGGATCCCTTTCCTCAAGACAAGGCGGGTCATGTCACCAACCAGCTCTCTTGTGGTCAGCCTTGGAAAGGCCCATGGGCGCAGTTGATGAAGGTTCAGATAGACAAGACAGGCATAACTGACGGCGAATACAAGCCAGCCAGAGAGCGCGGCAAGAAAGAAAACACCCATGAATCCCGATACTTCCGACATCATGGCCGGGAGTGTCGCGCGGGCAATGCCAGCCCCAGACTGTGCTTGCTGAGCGATGTTCCAGAGGTTTTCCGCCGCCTTCCCTGCCAGGGGGGCCATCAGCCAGCCCGTTATGAAGACCGGAAGGAATATCCCAAAAGCAGACAGGGCAAGGGTTTGAGGCCCGCCTGACTTGAAAGCTTGCACGGCTTGGACTAGAAGCTCGGCTGACCCCACGAGTTTTTGTGGCTGGCTGGGGCGGTTTTCCGGTTCTGTCGACAAAGGTCGTGCCTCCAAAAATGAGTCCTTTAAGGATTACAGAGATTTACGCGAGCATTCAAGGTGAGGCTGCCTTCAGCGGCTACCCCTGTACGTTCGTCCGGTTGACCGGCTGCCCGCTGCGTTGCAAATGGTGCGACACCGTTTACGGGTTCGAAGGGGGCAAGGAGTTCAGTCAGGACGAGGTCGTAGCCAAAGTGGCGGAACTTGGCCTGCATCACGTCGAACTCACGGGGGGTGAACCACTTGCCCAGGCCGGGGCGATACCCCTCATGCAGGCCCTGATCGGGCGCGGCCACCGCGTCATGATCGAAACCGGCGGTTCCGAATCCATCGAGGACATTCCACAGGATGTCCACATCATCATGGATATCAAATGCCCTGGCAGCGGCATGGTGGAGAAAAACCGGTGGGCCAACCTGGATTTCCTGAAGGCCTCTGATGAGATCAAATTCGTCGTCGCGAACCGCGCCGACTTTGACTGGGCCATGGACCTCGTCCGCGGGAAGAAACTGCACGAACGCTGCCAGCTGATCTTCTCGTGCGCTTTTGGCCTTGTTCAACCAAAAGACCTCGCCGAGTGGATGGTTGAGGTCAAGGCTCCAGGCCGCATGCAACTTCAGATGCACAAGTACATCTGGCATCCCCGGGCGAAAGGCGTATGACGTCTCGCGAAACCAACAAAGCGTTTCTCGAACGCCTCATGTCCCTCGAATGTCATGATGCAACGTATCCCGTCGCAGCCGACGCGAATCCCCTTGTTTTTGAATCTGCCGCCGGATCCGTCATTCGTGATGTCGAAGGCCGCGAGTATATCGATTTGTGCGCCGGTTTCGGGGCCCTGGCTCTGGGGCACAACCATCCGGTCGTTCGCCAGATTTTTGCCCAATTTGGAACCGACACTTTCTCGCCGGTATTTCCCCCGGTTGTCCATGGCATGGGCGATGTCTATCCCTCGCGCGCCAAAATCGAGTTGATCGAGGAACTCCGCAGCGTCCTTCCAGAGCGTTTGAGTCGCGTTTCCTTGGCGATTTCTGGGGGCCAGGCGGTAGAAGTCGCACTCAAAACAGCGATGCTCCATACGGGTAATGCCGGGTTCATCAGTTTCAAAGACGGATATCACGGGGTTGATCTCGGGGTTCTCCCGGTGACTTCACGTCGTGATTTCAAAGATCCTTTCACAAAATATCTTGGTGAACGTGTCACCATCGAACTGCCGTATGGGTGCGGCGAGGAACTTTTGGCGGACGCGATTGAGACGCTGAAGTCGTCGCCGTGCGGTTTTGCCGGGATCATTGCCGAGCCGGTCCAAGGTCGCGGCGGAGTCATCAACCCGCCGGCGAACTGGCTGGCGATGATCGCCGGTCTCGCGCACAAATCTGGTGGAGTCCTGATCCTTGATGAGATCCTGACAGGTCTTGGTCGCCGCGGGAAATGGACCGAGGCAGAGTCCGTTGACGCGGACCTTGTTTGTTTTGGCAAGGCGCTTGGCGGCGGAATGCCTCTTTCAGCCTGCGTCGGAACGGAAAAGGTCATGTCGGCATGGCCAAAGAGCACGGGCGAGGCCATCCATACCGGCACGTTCTTCGGTCATCCCCTGTCGTGCGCGGTAGCAGCCGCGTCGCTGCGTGAAATGAAGCGCATCGATGTATGCAAAATGGCGCGCGAGACAGGCGCGTGGCTTTACGAGCAACTACAAATCAAATTCATGGGTGATTCAACGGTTGAAGAAATCCGTTGGGGCGGCGGATTGATGATAGCCATCAAGTTCAACGAGTCAGCAGGTCCTGCTCCCGGAGCTGTTGCGATGGACCGCCTGCGCGCCCATGGTGTCGTTGCTCTCGCCAGCGGCTCTGGCGGCACATCCTTGTCTTTGACACCGGCACTCAATATTTCCCGCGAAACCCTCTCCCGCGCTCTCCTGAGCCTTTCGTCATCCTGACCCTGAGCGTAGCGAAGGGGAAGGATCATTTCTTCTTCCGACGCCTGCATGCGTCTGAGCAGTATGTGACTTGCTGCCAGTCTTTTTCCCATTTTTTTCGCCAAGTGAACGGGCGCTGGCAAACGGGACAAATTTTTGTCGGGAGATCAGATTTTTTGCGCACACAAAATCTCGTCTTGTTGAATTCAGGGCGAAGAGATGATTCTTCGGGCTACGCCCTCAGAATGACGGGCGGCGTCATCCTGAGCATTTCGTCATCCTGAGGGCGTAGCCCGAAGGATCCTTTCTTAACCCTGCAATGACGCGAGGTTCTTTTTGAGACTCGCGAGTTGCGTGGACATGTTTTCGAGTTGGGCCTTGGTAGACGCGAGGACGTCTTCCGGGGCGCGCGAGACGAAGTTCTCGTTGCCAAGTTTTGCCTCGAGGCCAGCGACGATTTTCTCGACGCGTGAGGCCTCTGATGACAAACGCTTCACCTCTTTCGCGACATCCATGATGCCTTCAGCCGGGATGAAAGTCTCAAATCCCTTCCCGACATAGACCAGGGACGGTCCCTTGCGGCTCGTGCCTGATGCCGCGACATTCAGGGACTTCAGTCCTGCGAGGCGCTTCACGAGGGCGCTTTCCTTGTTGAAAAGATCTTGCTGCGTCTTCGACGAAGAATACACAAACGCGTCGAGGGCATCCTTCGGCGGAATGCCCGCCTGACTGCGGATCGACCGGATACCAGTGACCAATTCCTGGAAACTTGCCCAGTCGGCGGCTGCCTCGGGATAACGTCCGAGTTTTGCCGCATCGGGATAGCCGGTTACGACCAGGCTGGGGCCGCGCTCCCACTGCGGATGCACGGGCAAGTGACTCCAGATTTCCTCGGTCACAAATGGCATGACGGGACTTGCAAGACGCATGATGCCTTCAAGGACATAAACGAGGACAGAAATTGTCTGTTCCTTCGCCTTCTCGTCGCTGCCGTTCAAGGTTTCCTTGGCGACCTCAAGTCCCCAGTCACAGAAGGATCCCCAGATCAGGTGGTACATCCGCTCGACGGCTTCGTTGATGCGGTATTGTTCCAGGCACTTGTTGATGTGTTCCGTGGCCGAGGCCAGTTCCTCGAGGAGCCACTTTTCAGGCAGCGTCAGCTCGGCCGCGACGAGCTTCTTGAGTGGCTTTTTCGGGTCGACGTACTTGAGGAGGAATCGCGATGCGTTCCAGATCTTGTTGACGAAACGAGCGCCCGATTCGAAATCGCCCACTTCCATGCGGATTCGGCCGCCGAGAGGCGCCAACGCCGTCCCTGTCCAGCGGATGGCGTCCGTACCGTGTTTCTCGATGACTTCTAGCGGGTCGATCCCATTCCCGAGAGTTTTTGAGAATTTGCGACCTTGTTTGTCGCAAACCGTGGCCGCGATGTAGACATCCTTGAACGGGACGTCGCCGCGTGTCTTGAGGCCGACCATCACCATGCGCGCGACCCACAGGAAAATGATCTCTGAGGCTGTTA
>CAWUNT010000168.1:0-5369 GCA_963923405.1 uncultured bacterium
ACTTCGTCCGGGTTCACGCCGAAATGCGCGATGCGGTCGCGTTGTGAATGTCCATGCCCTTGCGGAACGCGTCGGCAAGGGCCGACTCGCCGGCGATATGCGCGAGGATTCGCAGCTCGATCTGTGAGTAATCCGCTGAAATCAAAACCGCGTCGGGGATTCCGGGCTTGAATGCCTTGCGGATCTCGCGCCCTTGTTTGGTGCGGATCGGGATGTTCTGCAGATTGGGATCCGAAGAACTCAGGCGTCCGGTCGCGGTGCCTGTCTGATGGAAACTTGTGTGGATGCGGTTGGTGTGCTGATTGATCAGCTGCGGAAGCGTGTCGACGTAAGTGTTTTTCAGTTTGCTGACCGACCGGTACGCCAGGATCGCCTCCGGTAGTGGATGTTCACTCAATGCCTCGAGCACGGAAACGTCGGTCGAGTAACCCGATTTGGTTTTCTTCAGGCGCTTCACACCGAGTTGCTCGTGGACTTTCAGCTTCTCGAACAGGATGTGCTGGAGTTGTTTCGTCGAGTTGATGTTGAACTCTTCGCCGGCCAGTTTGTAGATCTCGGTCTCGAGTCTGGCGGCTTCGATGGCCAGGTGATCGGAGATCCGCGCGAGCTCATCGGCGTCAACATGGATTCCGGTTTGTTCCATCGTCGCGAGGATCGGGACGAGTGGCATCTCGATCTCATGCAGGACCTTGCCGAGACCGCGCTTCTCGATTTCCGGCATGAAATGCGCGTACAGCCTGAAGGTTACTTCCGCGTCCTCGACGGCGTATTCGGAGATCTTCTCCAGGGGAACATCGCTCATCGGGATCTCGCCGCGCAGGCCGATCAAGTCCGAGGTCGGGATTTTCATGATGCCGAGTTCGCGCAGGGCACACGCGTCAAGGCCGTGTTCGCGTCCGCTGGAGTCAAGGAGCCACGAGCAAAGCATCGTGTCCACGAACGGGCCCGCAGGCGCGAGGCCGGCGTTGCGCAGCATTTGCAGGTCGAACTTCAGGTTGTGGGCGACTTTGGTTTGTCCCGGTAACTCGATCCACGATTTCATGCTGGCGAGGACATCTCGCGGCGTCAGCCCGCCTTCGAGGTGTTTTTCGATGAACGGAATGTACCAGCCTTTCCCGGGTGCCGTGCTGGCACTCAGGCCGATGGGGCGTGAGTCCACCACGTCGAGGCCATTGGTCTCCGTGTCGAACGTCGCGACTTTGGCCGCCTTGAGCTCATCGAGGGCGGCTTTCAACGTCGCGGGGGTGTTGGCCAGGACGTAGCCGGAGCGGTCCAGTGATGCAGCGGCAATGGGATTCGCAGTCGGGGCCGCGGCAGACGGGGAGACGGGCTGGTTGGACGGTGACAAAGTCCCGGGTGATTTGCGCTGTTCCCGCATCTCGGTCTGGACGCGTTGCGCCAGGGTCCGGAATTCCAGTTCCTCGAAGAGTTGCAAAAGGCGTTCGTTCGCGATCGCCTTGTCGTGATCGAATTTCATGTCATCGAGGGCGTGCTCCAGATCGAGGTCGATCTTGATGCGCAAGAGCTCGCGCGAAAGGAATGCCGCGTCCTTCGAATTTCTAAGGCTTTCTCGCTGCCGCTCGTTCTTGATCTCGTCGAGGTGCTCGTAGATGCCCTCGAGGCTGCCGAAGGCGCCGATCAGTTTGGCCGCGCCCTTGTCCCCGATCCCGTTGACTCCGGGAACGTTGTCGGCTGTGTCGCCAATCAGGGCCAAGGCATCGACGACGTGCTCCGGTCCGCACGAGAATTTCTCGTGGACACCTTCGATGCCTATGATTTGAGCAGGCTCGGCCTTCTTGGGTGAGTACAGGAAGATGTGGTGGTTGATCAGCTGCATGAAGTCCTTGTCGCCGGACACGATGTAGCTGACGAGATCCGGGGTCGAATGCTGCTTCACGAGGCTGCCGATCAGGTCGTCGGCCTCAACTCCGGGTTCCTTCAGCAGTTTGCAGTTGAGGGCATCGAAAAGTCGAAAAAGATAGGGCAGCTGGCGTGCCAGGTCCTCGGGCATCTCCGTGCGGTTGGCCTTGTACAAGGGGTACATCTTGTGGCGGAAGGTTGGTTCCTTGCTGTCCGTCGCGATGACTAAGTAGTCGGGCTTTTCCTCGTCAATGAGTTTTAAAAGGAAGACGGCCGTGCCGTAAACGGCCGACGTGGGGATGCCGGCCGATGTCGTCAGCGGGCGGGCTCCGAAGGCATGGAAACTGCGGAAGGCGAGCGCCATGGCATCGATCACGAACATGCGCTTCGGCGCTGTCTTGGTTTTGTCTGGCATTGCAATTCGCCCCGGCAGTATTTACACAGTTTTTACGAACGGCTTGCGTTTGCGTTCGAGCCACCGTTTCTATACGATATGAGTGGCTTTTTTGCAGTTGGAAAACCTATTTGGGCGAGGAGTCCGGTCCCATGAGCGATTTTGCAGAGTTGAAGTACGCCGGCAAAACGTACCAGTTGCCGGTCTACACAGGCACCGAAGGCGAAAAAGGCGTGGATATCACGAAGTTGCGGGACCAATCCGGTCTGATTACGCTGGATTCCGGTTATGGCAACACTGGCTCATGCAAGAGCTCCATCACGTTCATCGATGGCGAAAAAGGCATCCTTCGCTATCGCGGTATCCCGATTGACCAGCTCGCCGAGAAGTCGACCTTTGTCGAGACGTCGTACCTCCTGATTTACGGTCATCTCCCGAACAAGCAGCAGCTCGCTGATTTCCGCCAGATGCTCACGCGTCACTCGTTGATCCATGAAGACATGCTTCATTTCTACGACGGCTATCCGTCTTCGGCGCACCCGATGGCGATCCTTTCCTCGATGGTGTGCTCGCTCTCGAGTTACTACCCGGAGTGGCTCAACCCGAACGATGACAACCAGGTCAACCAACTCGTTCCGCGCGTTCTGTCAAAAGTCAGGACCATCGCCGCGTATTCATACAAGAAGTCGATCGGCCAGCCGGTGATCTACCCGAAGAACTCGCTCGATTACTGCGCGAACTTCCTGCACATGATGTTCGCTGTCCCGTCCGAGCCGTACGAAGTCGATCCGGAACTCGTCAAGACGCTCAACCTGCTGCTGATCCTTCATGCGGATCACGAGCAGAACTGCTCGACGTCGACGGTGCGCATGGTCGGATCCGCCGACGCCAACCTGTTCGCTTCAATCGCTGCGGGCATCTGCGCGCTGTGGGGCCCGAAGCACGGCGGCGCGAACCAGGAAGTGGTCGAGATGCTCGAAGGCATCGTGAAGACTGGCGGCGACGTGAAGAAAGCTGTCGCTGCGGCGAAGGACAAGAACAGCGGATTCCGTCTCATGGGATTCGGCCATCGCGTCTACAAGAACTACGACCCGCGCGCGAAGGTCATCAAGGCCGCTTGCGACAAGTTGCTGGCCAAGAAGGGCATCAATGACCCGCTGCTCGACGTTGCCAAGCAACTCGAGGAAGCCGCGCTGTCCGATTCGTACTTTGTCGAGCGCAAACTCTACCCGAACGTCGACTTCTACAGTGGCGTGATCTACCGCGCGATGGGAATTCCGACGGACATGTTCACGGTGATGTTCGCCCTCGGTCGACTGCCGGGCTGGATCGCGCAGTGGCTTGAGATGCACAAGGCTGGTGACGGTCGCATCAACCGTCCGCGCCAGATCTACACAGGCGAGAACCTCCGTGACTATGTCCCGATGGATGAGCGGAAGTAAGTTAACGGATACAGGTGACCGGAAGTAAATGAAGTCTGACCGTCCACGCTTCTGGCTCATGAAAACTGAGCCGGAAGTTTTTTCTTTCAATGACTTGATGGCTGCCCCGAAGAAGACAACTTGCTGGGAAGGTGTGCGCAATTATCAGGCGCGCAACATGATGCGGGATGACTTCAGGGTTGGTGACATGGTCCTCGTCTATCACTCCAACGCGAATCCTTCCGGCGTGGCCGGAGTTGCCAGGGTGGTCCGCGAGGCTTATCCGGATCCGGCCGCCCTCGACCCCAAGAGCGAGTACTTTGATGAGAAATCAAAGGCTGAAGGCAAGTCGCGATGGGTCATGGTTGATATCCAGGCGGTCAGACCCGCCGTCAAGGTCGTCAGCCTCGATCAGTTGAGGTCGACCAAAGGCCTTGAGTCGATGCAGGTCCTGAAAAAGGGGCAACGCTTGTCGATCCAGCCGGTGACCGCGAAAGAGTGGGACATTGTGTGCGAACTCTGCGGGATCGGTTCAGTTTGACGGGAAACGGAACAGGAGGCTGAAGCCAACGGTCATGGCGCGATCCAGAAAGTCGCCTGGCTGTGCCGTCGAACGATAAGGATCCCGCCGCGAACCGGGGTCATCATCCGTCAGAGCGAGACTGCCCGGACGGCCAGTTTCCTTCGTTGCCAGAAAGACCTGTCTCTGCCAGGCCGGTTTGGAGCCTGTTTCCAGAAGGGCATGGCGCGAAGCCGAGACGGCCAGTTCCAGACGATCCGTAACCCTGATCGGATAGGTGACAGAGACTTTCCCAATGGTCATTCCAGACCGCTGGCCTCTCGAGAAGCCGTCCGGGGTAGATTCAACCATGGTCGAGTCGGCCTTGCCGGCTTTCAGGGAAGCCACAATCCCACCGATGGACACCCCGGGGCCGGCAAGAAATGCCTGAGCGTCATTCCGTAAGTGGCTTTCGTTTCCCCATGTCATGGCGGTTGCCTGGACGCATTCCACACCGACTCCAAGACGGGCTGAATCCGCCTCGCGTGACCAGAAATCGAATCCAAACGCGCTGCCTGACGGGCTGCCGCCGGGACCGGCAAAAGCGCCGACATGAGTCGCCAGAACGGCCTGGCGTAGCGCCAGGTTGAGTCTCATTTTTATCCTCATGCCGTCCCCTTCGCTGCTCCATTTTCGAGCATCGATACCGGTCTTTAATTACGACGCGCCGTCGACGTTGAGAAGCTTTTTTCGCCTCCCCCCGACAGGCATACGGGTGGTGCTTGACACCGTCGAGGGATTTACGACTAAATCAGAGAAGGCATATTTTTTTTGGAGCAAGAGGATCACGTGGCCTGGAAGATTTACAACATTCACAGCGGTAAGGTCATCAAAGCTGGTTTTGAGGACGAGGACGTGGCCAAAGACTGGCTTGAACGTCGCCGGGACTTGTCCCAGGAGGACTTCCTCATCGAAGAAATGGATGATGAGGAAGAGGAAGAATTCGCCAGTCGTGACGAAGACGAAGATGACGATGGGGACGAGGATTACCGCGGTGACGTGGAAGACGACGACGAGGGACCCGTCAGCGGTGGTCACGATGTCGATGACGATGACCTGTTCGATGACGACGAAGACTCCCTCGACGACGAGGAGGATGAGGATTCGGACGACGAGGACGATGACGACTACTGAG